>CACXHM010000030.1 GCA_902767465.1 uncultured Bacteroidia bacterium | reverse complement strand
GTAGAACGCCGCGACGAGTATATGGCCAGTCTGGAGAAGGCAAGTGTGGAAGAAGATATTGAGCCTTTTGTGCGGTTTATCTGTTCACTAGTTTAGTCAAGCACGGCATTCCCGTGCCCGACTACATCGACGAGAACGTCTCCACAAAGGTCGTAAAGATCATCCAGTCCTACACCGGGATTGTCAACAAGATGGTCTGGCGCAAGTTCTGAGCCGTATTTTGGAAATTCAATAAAAATAGGTAGATTTGCTCGCTTTAACCACATTAGCATGGGCTGTCTAAATAGATTTAACTGGATACGGAAACTTTCCCGTTGGTATTTCAGTAAAAGAGTATTGCCTTACTGGTGCATCCTCCTTGGAGACGCCTTTATTGTTTTTGTTTCCTGCATCTTCACATATTGGGTAAACAACAGGACCGGGCTCACCTTTGAGAATCGGAACATTCTTCTCATAACGGCGGCATTGTATGCTGTTTTGAGCTGGGTGGGTGCCAGGATTTTCAAGACCTATTCCGGTGTTGTCCGCTATAGCAGTTTCATTGATCTTATCAAGCTGGCCTATGCCAATCTTGTGACAATGGTGCTGGCGCTTGCAGTTTCGCTGATTGCCCGCTGGCAGGGGATAGAAATGCTGAGTGCCCTCACGCCGCTTGAGACCGTCGCTGCCATTACCGTGGCTACTTTCTTTATGTGGGTAATGCGTGTTGTGGTAAAAACCCTATTCGATGTTACCAGTGCTGACGGGCAAGCAAAAAGAGTGCTGATCTACGGGGCTATCACGGGGGGAATCGGTGTTGCAAAGAGCATCCGCTCACAGCAGCCGGCCCAGTTTGAACTCCGCGGTTTCATCACTCATGAAAAGCGCATCAAGGATATGCGCCTGATGGGTGTGCCGGTATATACCCTTGAGGACGATTTTGCTGCGATAGTGAAGAAAGAGCGTATTCAGGCAGTGCTGGTGAGTCCGCTCAGGGTTGAAGAGTTTCGCAATAATCAGAAGATTCAGGATGTACTGATAGGTGCCGGGTGCAAGATTTATATGGCCCAGCAGGCCAGGGAGGCAAGTATCCGCAATGGCGAACTGAGCGATGACGAAGTGCAGAGCATGCAGCTGCACGAGGTGAGTGTGGAAGAGCTTTTACCTCGTTCCGAGATACGTGTGGATATGAAATCGGTAGGGGAGCAACTCGCCGGACAGAGGGTGCTGATCACAGGTTCTGCCGGCTCCATCGGTGCAGAGATCGTTCGTCAGGTTGCGGCTTTCGGGCCAGCCAGTATGATGCTTATTGACCAGGCGGAATCTCCCCAGCATGACATCCGTCTGATGATGGCAAGGGACTTCCCCGATGTGAAGGCGGATGCGGTGGTAACCAGTATCAGCCGTCGTACCCGCATGGAGGCGGTTTTCGAGTCATTCAGACCCGATTATGTGTTCCATGCAGCGGCCTATAAGCATGTGCCGATGATGGAGGACAATCCCAGTGAGGCGGTGCTGAACAATATCTACGGAACCAAGATAATTGCAGACCTTAGCGTAAAGTACGGGGTAAAGAAATTTGTGATGATCTCTACCGATAAGGCGGTGAACCCTACCAACGTTATGGGTGCGTCGAAGCGAATCTGCGAGATTTATGTTCAGAGTCTGGACCGCAAACTGAAGATGGAGGCGCTGACGCATATTAAGGAAAACGGTTCCGTGAACTATACGCAATTCGTAACGACCCGCTTCGGAAACGTCCTGGGCAGCAACGGGAGCGTGATTCCAATCTTCCGCGAGCAGATCCGCAAGGGCGGTCCGGTGACGGTGACGGATGAGCGCATCGTGCGTTTCTTCATGCTGATTCCCGAGGCGTGCAAGCTTGTTCTGGAAGCAGGTACAAAGGGCAACGGAGGTGAGATTTTCGTGTTTGACATGGGCCAGCCGGTGAAGATCGCCGACCTTGCCAAGCGTATGATCGCCCTGTCGAATGCCAAGGGCGTTGAAATCAAATATACCGGCTTGCGTGAAGGCGAAAAACTTTATGAAGAGGTGCTCAACGAACTCGAGAATACAAAGCCCACTTTCCACGAGAAAATCCGTATCGCAAGCGTTCGGGAGTACGATTATGATGAGGTAAGCCATCAGATTGATGAACTTGTGGAGATTTCGAAGCGGTTCGACAATATGGCTACGGTCCGCAAGATGAAGGAAATCGTGCCCGAATACAAGAGCAACAACTCCGTTTACGAGGTTCTGGATAAAAAAGCCGGGAATTAAACGCGTGCCATCATGAAACGTTTTTGCCAGACGCTTGACCTTAGGGATGACCCTGAAATGATCGGCCAGTATGTGGAGGCCCACGCTCATGTGTGGCCCGAAGTGCAGGCCGGGATGCGCGAGGTCGGGATTCTGGACATGCAGATATTCCGTCTCGGTACTCGCCTTTTCATGATTATGGATACGGTGGACGATTTCGATTTCGTAAAGGATAACGCGCGTCTCGCGAGCCTTCCAGGGCAGGCGGAATGGGAAGCCTATGTGGCTAAGTTTCAGGGTTGTGATCCGGATGCTCCGTCTGCCGACAAATGGCATCTGATGGAGAAAATCTTTGAAATGGATAAGGCGTAGGCGATGGCAAAAAAGGTATTCGTGAGTGGTTGTTACGACCTGCTGCACAGCGGTCATGTAGAGTTTTTCCGTCAAGCTGCGGCTTATGGCGACCTGTATGTCGGAATTGGTTCAGATTCCACAATCCTCCATCTTAAAAAGCACCGCACCCTATATTCGGAGAGGGAACGGCTCTTTATGGTGAAAGCTATCCGTTATGTAAAGGACGCGTTTATTAATGCCGGAGACGGGGTTATGGACTTCATCCCCACCGTGGATGCCTTGAAACCGGATGTCTTTGTTGTGAACGCCGACGGCAGCAACGATCAGAAGCGCCGTTTCTGCGAAGAGCGGGGGATAGAATACGTGGTGCTGCAGCGCACTCCGGCTGAAGGCCTTGACGCCAGGTCTTCTACCGGAATAAAGGAAGGGCTCTGCTCCATTCCCGTCAGGATCGACCTGGCCGGTACCTGGATAGACCAGCCCTATGTGAGCCAGTATGCTCCGGGCTGGGCCATTACATTGAGCCTCGAGCCTGATTTTGAGATAGTTGAGCGCTGCGGGCTCAGTACTTCTACCCGAAATACCATACGTACCCTATGGCCTCTGCGCCTGCCGGATATGGATCCTGAAATGCTTGCGAGGCTGGTGTTCTGCTTCGAGAACCATCCGGAACGTCCGGGCGGGCATGTGAGCGGTGCCCAGGATGCCATAGGAATCTGCGTTCCGGGCCTCTGCAGACATTGGTACGACAATCATTTCTGGCCGGAAAAGATCGAGCGCTGCAACGATGAGAATGTGTTGCAGTGGCTTGAGAAACACCTGTGCCTTGTGCTGATGTTCCCGAGGCGTCCGGACTGCTCCGTTGTGACCGGGAAACAGGTTGACCGTCCCCGGGTTGAGACACTTGCTTCGGCTGCCGACAGGTGCTGGGACGCGATTCTGAAAAAAGACCTGAAGGCATTCTCGGAAGCTTATCGTGCCTCGTTTGAGGCTCAGGTGGCAATGTTTCCTGCCATGATGAATGAGGATGTGCAAAAATACATCGACCTCTATTCCAAACTGCCGGGCGTGAGAGCCTGGAAAATGTCCGGTGCCGGAGGAGGAGGGTATCTCGCACTGGTGGTTGACGATGCTTCTGCGTTTGCCGACACCCATCCGGAAGCCATCCGGCTCCACGTGCACCGTGGATGATAGAAATGCCATTCCGCATAGGCATATTTACAAAGAAAATCATTATATTTGTGTGATTTCCCTGTGGGGGAGTCAGGACTCGCGTGTGCCCCTCCTGGATAGGAGACGGCCCGTTGCCGGGAAAACAATATCCGGCTGAGGTCCGGTCTCGCCCGGTTTCGTTTTTCTTTCGGAACCGGACAGGCAGAATTATACGCGCACGAGCAATAGGAGCGCACAGGCACGCGGGACGGGGAACTCAAAACGAGTGTTAGTTAGTATTACAGCAATATGGAAAAGTTTGTTCAGAATTACATTGATGGCTTCATGGCGGGTATTATCGCCAGAAATCCGGGAGAAGCAGAGTTTCATCAGGCGGTACGAGAAGTGGTGGAAAGCGTAGCACCATACATCGTAGAGAACCCCTGGCTGATGGATCTCAAAATTATGGAGCGCATAGCGGAGCCGGAGCGTGTGATCATGTTCCGCGTTCCCTGGGTGGACGACCGTGGGGAGGTTCGCATCAACCGCGGCTTCCGCGTTCAGATGAACAGTGCTATCGGTCCCTACAAGGGGGGCATCCGCTTTCATGAGAGCGTTAACCTCTCCATTATGAAATTCCTTGCATTTGAGCAGACTTTCAAGAACAGCCTTACAACCCTTCCCATGGGCGGTGCCAAGGGCGGTTCGGATTTCAGCCCACGCGGAAAATCAGACATGGAGGTGATGCGTTTCTGCCAGAGTTTCATGACCGAACTTCAGCGTCACATCGGGCAGGATACCGACGTACCCGCCGGCGACATCGGAGTGGGCGGCCGCGAGATCGGTTATCTTTTCGGACAGTACAAACGCCTGCGCGATGAATTCACCGGTACCCTCACCGGGAAAGGACAGGCCTGGGGCGGAAGCCTCCTGCGTCCGGAAGCAACCGGATACGGCCTCTGCTATTTTACGGAACAGATGCTTGCAACTCGGGGAGAGTCCTTCGAAGGCAAGACAGTTGTGGTGTCCGGTGCCGGCAACGTGGCCCAGTTTGCAGCCCAGAAGGCCATGCGCCTGGGTGCTAAGGTGGTCACCCTTTCGGATTCCGACGGATTCGTGTATGATCCGGACGGACTCGACGAAGAGAAGATGTCTTATGTGTTCGAACTCAAGAACATACGACGCGGCCGTATCAGCGAATACGCAAACAAATATCCGCACTCGACCTACTACTCCGGACAAAAGCCGTGGGGCATCAAGTGTGATATCGCGCTCCCTTGCGCTACACAGAATGAAATCAATGCCGAAGGGGCGCAGGCGCTGGTTGACGGTGGCTGCAAGTGCGTTGCTGAAGGTGCCAACATGCCTTCTACCCCGGATGCCATCCGCATCATTCAGGGCGCCGGCCTGCTTTATTCGCCTGGCAAGGCTTCGAATGCAGGCGGGGTAGCTACTTCAGGACTGGAGATGAGCCAGAACAGCATGCGCCAGAAGTGGACTTCCGAAGAGGTTGACGCAAGGCTTCGCCGTATCATGGGCGATATCCATGCCGCATGCGTGGAACATGGCACCGGGGCCGATGGAAAGACCGACTACGTACGCGGGGCAAACCTCGCCGGCTTCATCAAGGTGGCCGATGCAATGGTTGCACAGGGCGTAGTCTAAATTGTAATAACCAATTTTACCAATATGCACAAACTACTGAAATTATTGCTTGTGCTGGCGTTGCTCTCGGGCGCGCAGGCTGCCTGGGCACAGATGTCCGAAAGGCAGATTGTGGAGTATATTACCGAGAATCTCGCGGCAGGCAAGACCAAAAACCAGGTGGGACAGGAATTGCTCGCCCGCGGCGTGACAACCGCGCAGCTGCAACGCCTCTTCAAGGCTTACAGCGAGGGGAACCTGAACAGCGCTGTGTCCCCTGTGGGGGCACTTCCTACCAGCAAGCTTGGAACCCAGACCCGGGAGAGGAAGACAGCAGTGGAACCCGAAAATGCTGAAATCGAGCGCAGGACAGTTGCTGCAAGAGACAGCGTTGCCAGGGCGGAACGCGTCTATGGGCATGACATCTTTTCGGGGAAAACCCTCTCGTTCGAGCCAAATATGAATGTGGCGACCCCGGAGGACTATGTCCTTGGACCTGGCGATGAGATCGTAATCGACATCTGGGGTGCCAGCGAAGCCAGCATCACATCTAAGATATCTCCCGAAGGGCATGTTATCATCCCTCAGGTGGGAAGGGTGATCCTGAGCGGCCTCACAGTGAAGGAGGCTTCCGGAAAGTTGAAAAGTTCTCTCGGAAAGATTTATTCGTCGCTGCGCAGCGGTGGATCGAGCATGAGCCTGTCGCTCGGAAACGTCCGTACCATACAGGTTAACGTCCTCGGAGAAGTTAACAATCCAGGCACCTACAGGCTTTCATCGTTCACAACCCTGTTCAACGCCCTTTACAGTGCAGGGGGAGTTACCGAAGTGGGGTCGCTGCGCAATGTGCGGGTGGTCCGCGGGGGAGATACTTTCGCCGAAGTTGATGTGTATCAGTATCTGTTCGACGGCAAACTCGATCTGAACGTTCCCCTGAAAGAAGGAGATGTGATAATAGTGCCTGCTTACAGCGCTCTGGTGCAGATAGAAGGGGCTGTGAAGCGTCCTATGCGTTATGAAGTAAAAGATGGCGAGGCGGTAGGCAAGTTGATAGAATATGCTGGAGGATTCACCGGCAAGGCATGGCGTGAAGAAGTGGGGGTCGAGCGTATGGACGGGCAGAACGGTAGTTTCCATACCGTGAAATCTTCGGATTTCGGCTCCTTCGGACTCAAGGACGGAGATGTCGTGAACGTGGGCAGCAGCGAAGCGGAAGTGTTTACCAACAGGGTTGAGGTTTCCGGATCGGTCTATCGTCCCGGGAAATATGAACTTGGCAAGGATATCGCTACGGTGGGGCAGCTCGTCCGCTATGCGGGAGGTGTCCTGGAAGATGCATTCCTGTCGCGCGCGCAGATTATCCGCGAGAAGGCCGACCGTTCACTCGAACTGGTGCCAGTTCCTCTCGGAGCTATCCTGGACGGTAACGTGCAGGACATCCTTCTGCAGCGCGGCGACGTGCTCGTGGTTTCGAACGCCAACGATATCGACCCCAAAGGCGATATCACCATCACCGGCTATGTTGCCAATCCCGGCAAGTACCAGTATGCGGAGCATATCACCGTCGAAGACCTCATACTGCTCGCTGGCGGCCTTTCCGAGGGTGCATCCGACGCCAAAGTGGATATTGCGCGCCGTGTTGGGAACTCTTCCAGCACCGAGGCAAGTGATACCCTTGCTCAAGTGTTCTCCGTTTCGTTGAAGGACGGCCTTGCCGAGGATGGTGGAGGAGGTTTCGAACTGAAGCCGAACGATATCGTTTCCGTACGCAGGAGTCCTACTTATATTGAACAGCGCAATGTGTCGGTAACCGGTGAGGTGACCTTCCCCGGACAGTACACTCTGTCCAGCAATAACGAGCGCATATCCAGCCTGTTATCCAGAGCCGGAGGTGCAACTCCGAAGGGATACCTGCATGGAGCGATGCTGCGCCGCAAGATCAACCAGTATGAACTCAACGTACGCAACTCCCTGTCGAAAATCGCGACCCAGAACATTGCTGACGATGACACTGTTGCTCTGAAGAAGTTGAAGGTTTCGGAAATCTATACAGTGGGTATTGAACTCGACAAGGCCATTGCCCATCCGGGTTCTGACTACGACATAGTGCTTCGCGACGGCGATGAGCTCATTATCCCCGAGCAGGCGTCCACCGTTCGCATCCAGGGCGAAGTATTCTTCCCCAACACGGTTCACTTCATCTCCGGAAAACCGGTTTCCTATTACGTGAAGCAGGCCGGTGGTTACACCAATCACGCCCGCCGCTCGAAGACCTACGTACTTTATATGAACGGTACTGTTGCAGTTGGAAAAACGGCGAAACTTGAGCCCGGTTGTGAAATAGTTGTCCCAGCCCGCGATGAGAAACAGCGGCTCACCACCGCCGAATGGCTCGGCATAGGCACTTCCGCAGCGTCTATTACCACCATGATTGCTACAATTGTGAGTTTGTTTAGATAAAAAGATTGTGCGTATGAAAGAGTATGTGGATGACTATCCTTACGGAGGGGATGAAAACCTGAACATAGACTTTAGTAAATATATTCATCTTCTAAAAGAGAATAAAAAAACCATCATTCTCTGGACTATAGTTGCATTCTTTATTGGTGTTGTAATTGCCTTGACGACTCCAAGAAAGTATTCCGTACTGACAAAACTGGCGCCCGAACTTTCGAACAATGCCGTAAATAGGTTGGCATCTCTTTCCCAACTTGCCGGGCTGAATGCCACGATGCTCGGTTCCACCGATGCCGTGTATCCTATGGTTTATCCGGATATCGTGGGTTCGACTGAATTTATTGTTGATATATTTGATACACCGGTCTCATTCACAAGGAAAAAAGAATCGATCGATACCACCCTGTATGAGTATGTCCTTAATAATCAGAAACATTCTGCAATTGGGACAGTGTTGTCTTCCCCGATGCTCTTAATAAGTTGGTTGAAGGGTAAACTATCTCCAGACGAGGAGGAAGAAGACGTTGGATCAGAAATAGATCCTTTCCATCTTACCCGCGATCAGTTCAAGGTGGCTAAAACTATAGGCAACAGTATAGAAGCGACTATTGATAAGAAAACCATGGTGGTTACAATAATCGTTTCAATGCAGGATCCTCTCGTGGCCGCACAGGTATCGGAAGCAATCAATGTACACCTTCAAGAATACGTGGTTCGTTACCGTACGGAAAAATCAAAGAATGATGTAGATTATTACGAAAAATTGTATGAACAGGCACAGAGTGAGTATATAGCTTCTCAAAACAGGTATGCCAGGCATGTGGATCTGAATCAGGGTTCCGTCTCGCAAAGAGCCAAAGTAGAGGAAAACAGACTTCACAACGAAGCCAATCTAAAGTATCAGCTTTATAATAACATCGCTCTTCAGTTACAGAACGCGAAGGCAAAGGTTCAACAGGAGACTCCTGCATTTGTGCAGATTATTCCTCCAACGGTGCCTCTTCGTGCCTCCAAGCCTTCCCGTAAAACTATAGTACTTCTGCTTACCCTGATAGGTTTTTGTGTTGGGTGCGGATATGTCCTGGCGAAGAAGAAGTGAACCTTGAATCATACATAAAGTCGTACTGGCCGGAATTATTGATAACGGTGCTGTTGATTCTTGACATATTTGTCAGAGTCATACCTGCAGCGCCGTTTATTGTATTGATAGTCGGCCTTCAGTTTTTGCGACTGGATATTAATTCGAATATTTTTTTGTGCCTTCAGTGCCTTCCGGTTTTTTTAGGGGCGGCATTGAACACTATGGGGATTTCCGGTATAGGCGGTCTGGCGTATGTGTTGGGTGCGGTGCTGATTGTGTATGGTTTTCTTAAGGGTGAAACCAGAGTCTCCTTAAAAGGACTCGCGGGGATTGTCCCTGTAGTTTTTGTCCTCCTATATTTCGCCATCTCAATGATGCTGAGTTCGGGTGGAGATTTCGCCGGGCAGAAACTCGCTCTCACTATTAAAGCGATGCTTTTTACATGGGTCTCTTTCATTATCCTCTTTTCTAATTTCAGGACGGTCAATACTGATCTTTTGGGGCTTTATCTGGTTTTGTTCGCAGCATATCTTCTGAGACTGTCGATAGATGCGAACACAATAAGTGGCCCTGCTGGATTGTTCGACTTTGCGTTCATGAGGGTCCAGACCATCGATACGCTAGGTTATATCCCGGATGTTTATTATATAAGTTATCAGTTTCCGGGTGCCTATGTATTGCAGGGTATCGGGATTTATTTGATGAGATATAGGAGGGATCACAAGATTGCCTTTTTGTTGTTTGCTGCAGGTCTTATAATAATTCTTTATGCCGGAGCCCGTCAAATGATCATCAGCGTTTTTCTGGTTCTGGTTTTGTGGGTAGTGATCACATATAAGCAAAAAAGCCTGTTCATTGTGGCGGCTATGGTCCTGTTGGTCCCTGTGGTTTATCTTGCAAGTACCAGTCTTTCCACGCTGTTTGAAAGTACTGTGGAGGAGGGATATGTCGAAGGAGGTGGACGAGGCCTCTGGCTTATGGCAGGAGTTCAGCAATTCCTTGATAATCCGGTCCTCGGAGTTGGTTTCGGGCGTTACAACCTTCTTGGGAATTATGATACATATCCCCACAATCTGTTTATTGAGATTCTCTGTGAACTCGGCCTGGTAGGTTTTGTCGTTTTGCTGGCAGTTTTTCTGGTCATGCTCTTTCTGGGCAGACAAAATATAAAGAGATATATTTTTTATTTTGCCGGATTGTTCTTTATGTCGATGGCAAGCGGCGGGATGTTTGACAATATTATTTTGTTCTCTCTTGTATTTGCTTCGATTTCTTTCGGCAGACAAAGATCATTGACAAATGGGCGTAAGCGATTGCAGTATTGTTGATATTCCAAAGGTGCTGGATAACAGGGGTAATTTGTCTTTTGTGGAGCAATGCAGACATATCCCTTTCGAGATCAGGCGTACTTATTGGATCTATGATGTCCCCGGTGGAGAAGAGCGGGGCGGACATGCATATTATAGGAATGATGAGTTCATCATTGCTTTGTCAGGGAGTTTTGATGTCGTTGTGAGTGATGGCGAGGTGGAGAGAGTCTTCTCCTTGAACCGATCGTATTTCGGGCTTTATGTGCCTCACGGATTGTGGCGGAGTATGCGGAACTTTTCCACGAATGCGGTTGCGCTGGAATTTGGTTCTGTTCCTTATGCTGAATCTGACTACATCTATGATTTCCAGCAGTTTAAGAATCTAAGAAGAAATGGAGAGGTATAGTGTAAATGACTGTAAGGTCGTAGAACTTGACAAACATCACAGTGACCGGAAGGGCAACCTGACGGTCGTGGAGAATAATGTCACTTTGCCTTTTGCTGTCAAGCGGGTGTATTATCTTTATGACGTACCGGGTGGAGAATCAAGGGGAGCCCATGCTCATCGCGATTTATGTCAGTTGATTGTTGCTGTCTCCGGGTCTTTTACGGTGAGGCTTTTCGATGGAAAAGAACGAAGATCTTTCTTTTTGAACCGCCCTTACCAAGGTCTTCTCGTCTATCCGGGAATGTGGCGTGATCTTGAAGACTTTTCTTCTGGCGCGGTTTGTATGGTGCTTGCCTCCGATGTCTACAAGGAGGAAGATTATATCAGGAATTATGAAGAGTACCTCAAGTATAGGAGTAATGGATAGGTTTTTCGTGCTGCTTGGAAGCAATAAACTTCTGTGGGGGCAGGTCTGCCATCTGAGAGAACTTGGCTATAAGGTTATCGTGGTTGCCTGGAACGAGAATCCGGACATCACCGGCGACGTTTATATCCGGATGGATGTGAAAGATGCGCCGGGGATCATCGCCGAACTGGAGAGGCGCGGGTACGCCGGAAAGGTTTACGGGGCTCTGTCCAGCATAGATCTGGCATCGCCTACGGTGAATGCTATTAACGGATGGTGTGGGAACAAGACCATGCCGGAGAAGTTCGATAAGGTGTTGTCAAAGAATGACATGCGAGATGCATGGATGGCCGCGGGGGTGTTCAACCGGATGTCGCGCATGGACGATGAATTGCCTTTCGAAGAGCTGTGCGCCCTTTCCGCGCGGATGAAACTTATTTGCAAACCGGATGTCGCGGCCAGTTCCCGCGGGATAACCATCCTGGAAAAGGGACGCAGTCCGGAAGAACTTAAGACTGCCCTTACACTTGCCCGCGAGACTTCTTTCAATGGCCGTTGTCTGATTGAAGAATTCGTTGAAGGTGAGGAATTTACTGTGGACATGCTCGGCGATGCTTACGGAAATGTTAACTGCTATGGCAGCTCCATCCAGCATCATTCTCTGTACGCACGGCATAATCATGTTACTGTGATCCATCACTGGAACTCCCGTAAATATGACGATGCAACATGGAACCGGATTGCCGATTTCGGCATCCGTTGCTACAAGGCGCTCGGTCTTCACAGCATGTTTGGTCATCTTGAAATCATTATGAAGGAAGACGGCAGTTTTACCCCTGTGGAGATGGGGGCCCGTTCCAGTGGTTTCATTTGCAGCCATACGGTCTGGAAAGCTTCCGGACACGATTATCTTGGCGATTACATCAAAATGCTCCATGGCGGAAGGGTGGAACCAGGTAATTATATGAATGGACCGGATGCATCGATGTGGTTCGGATACGACATCCCGTCCGGATCGGATTCGGTGAAGGTTACGGACATTACGAAGTTCCTCGATCCGCGGATTACGGTCCTATATGAGAATCACGACGGAATCAAAGCCGGGCAGCATTTCGGCGAATACATAAATGATGGGGACCGCGACAAGTTCGGATATGCTATCCTCTGCGGTCCGCGCGAAGTGCTTACATATGAAAGCATTCAGGAAGCCAACGAACGTTTTCTGGATGATTTCTTAGGCAGAAAGAATGGATAAAAACACAAGGCTGGCCAGGAATACACTGCTGTTGTACCTAAGGATGATAATCGTCATCCTGGTGAACCTGTATGCATCCCGTGTAATACTGGACAATCTGGGGGTGACTGACTATGGCATCTACAACGTAGTGGGCGGCATAGTGTCGATGTTCATCTTCCTGAACACGGCTATGGTTGCGTCTTCGCAACGTTTCATCGCCTTCGAACAGGGAAGATCCGATCTGCAGAGGCAGAAGCAGGTGTATTCCACTTCTGTACTCATCCATCTGGCCATCGCTGCGGTCGTGCTCGTGCTGGCCGAAACGGTGGGGCTGTGGTTCCTGAACAATAAGATGAATATCCCCGCAGACCGTATGGCTGCTGCCAACTGGGTGTACCAGTCCACAATCGCCTGCTTTGTGCTCAAGGTGGTGATCGTGCCGGAAACCTCCAGTGTAGTGGCTCACGAAAGAATGGGCCTGTATGCGGTTGCGAGCATCATCTTCGCGGTTTTGCAACTGGGAGTGGCTCTGTCTCTGAAGCACTGGGGAGGCGACCGGCTCATATTCTACGCGCTTCTGCTGATCTGCGTGGAAGGGGTTAACTTCCTGATTTACAAGCTGTACTGCCTTCGTAAATTCGATGAATGCCACTATCGGAACCCGCACGATCCGGTTCTCTTCAAGGAGATGCTGTCTTTTGCGGGTTGGAGTTTTGTAGGGAACTTTGGAATTGCGATGCGGGGCCCCGGAGTCAACATTGTGGTGAACCAGTTCTGCGGACCGGCCGTCAATGCCGCAAGGGGCCTGGCCTATCAGGTTTCATCGGTCGTGAGCAATTTCGTCAATAATTTCCAGATGTCGCTGACACCGCAGATCACCAAGGAATACGCTGCCGGCGATAACGACAGGATGATGCGGTTGGTTTCTACCGGGGCGCGGATATCCTTCTTCCTTCTGGCTTTCATAGTGATTCCGCTGTATATCCGTTCAGACGATGTGTTGGGCTTTTGGCTTGCGGAAGTGCCGGATATGACGGGGGAATTCCTCCGTCTGGTGCTGATCGTAGGCCTGGTGAACAGTATGGTAGGTCCGATCACCACGGCCCTGCAGGCGACGGGGAACATCAAGCGCTTCCAGATAACGATTGCCATCATAATGCTGTTGGAACTCCCTCTTGCCTATGGACTGATGCTGTTCGGGGTGAAGGCGTTCTATGTCGTTTTCGTTTCGATTTTCATAGAGTTCGTGGCCCTGCTCGCCAGGATCTTCCTGCTGAATGATCAGATAAAGTTGGACCTGAAGGGCTTTTTTATTGGAATAATCGCCCGCTGTGCCGCGGTTTATGCCGTGATGTTCGTGCTTCCGTACCTGATAGACGGGTTCATCGGACGGGGCTTCTGGGGGCTGGTACTTTTCTCGTTCATCTCC
>CACXHM010000029.1 GCA_902767465.1 uncultured Bacteroidia bacterium | reverse complement strand
GGCGATGTTCTGGCCGTTGACGTAGGTGCTGGCGGGAGAGGCGAGGAAGAGGGCGCAGGTGTCCAGCTCGCCTTGCTTGCCGTAGCGACCAAGAGGGATGTTGTTCTTGGCTATGGCCTGGAAGTAGTCGGAATCGAGGGTGGCGGTGGTAAGGTCGGTGTAGAAGTAACCGGGGCAGATGCTGTTGACGGTGATGCCGTATTTGCCCCATTCGGCTGCAAGTGCACGGGTGAGGTTCACCACACCGCCCTTGGCTGCATGATAGGGAGCGCTGCCAACTATGAGATTGCCCACAAGTCCATACATGGATGCAATGTTGATGACTCGGCCGAAACCGGCTTTTATCATCTCTTTTCCAAACTCGCGTGCACAGATGAAGGTCCCGAACAGATCTATCTGCATTTCGTGCTTGAACTGGTCGTCGGTAATTTCTTCTGCCGGAGCCACCGCGCCGGTGCCGGCATTGTTCATGAGGATGTCCACACGTCCGAATTTTTCGATTGTTGCAGCAACTGCGGCCTTCACTTTCTCGGTATCGGTGATGTCACAGGCGAAAGGAAGAACCTCGACTCCGAATTCTTCATGGATGGCTTTGGCGTTTTCTTCAAGAAGATTGAAACGTCTGGCAAGCAGTACAAGGTTTGCACCCTGACTTGCAAAAGCCTTTGCCATCTGGAGTCCAAGGCCAGTCGATGCACCGGTGACGACTGCCACACGGCCGGTAAGATCGAATAAATTTTTCATGAGCGTTTTACTTTAAGAATGTGTTTTAGATTGTTTATCTGTGAAATAATCTTGTCGAGTTCCATATTTGAAGGCACCAGCAGACGGACGGAGATGTCGTAGGTGCCTCCGCGACTGTTTTCATTCACATTGAATGATCGCAGCGAAGCCTTGAACTGGGATATCACGTCCATAATCGAAGAGATGGCAGCCTGCTCCCTGTCGGCAACAATATTCAGAGTGCACTGAAAATCTCCCGAAGAAGCACTCTCCTGCCATACCACCTTCTGAATGCGGTAGGGGTATTTCTCCATAAGTTGCGCGGCATTCGGGCACCCCATGCGATGAATCTTGATACCGTCGGTGCGGGTGACGAATCCGAACACATCATCTCCGAATACCGGATTACAGCATTTTGCAAGCTTATAATCGAGGCCACGGACATTCTTTGCATTGATGACCAGGATTTCATCGCTCCCCGTCGAGAAGGCTGTATTCTTCTTGACGGTTTGTTCCGGCTCCTTCTCCGTGGATGCCGAAGCGTTGGCAAGGATATAGGACTTGATATCGTTCACGTCCACCACCTCCCTGGCGATATCGGCCATAAAAGGAATGACAGACGTGTAGCGGTGAGCCTTCATGAACTCTTGCTGAAGATCGTCCGGCCACTCGAGTTTCCAGTTCTTGAGGCGGCGTTCCAGCAACTCCCTGCCATCGGCGGCAAGTTTGCGCTCCTCCGCATCGAGTTCCTGTTTGATCTTGGTGCGTGCCTTTGAACTTACCACATAATTCAGCCAGTCGCGATTCGGCTTCTGGTTGCGCGACGTCATGATCTCGACCGTGTCGCCGGTGTGAAGTTTCTCCCTGATCGATACAGCCTTTCCCCCGATGCGGCCTCCGGTGCAGTGTACTCCTATATTGGTGTGGATATTAAACGCGAAATCGAGCACTGTAGCTCCAGCCGAAAGGATTCTGAGTTCCCCGGTGGGGGTGAAGACGAATATTTCTTTCGAAGGGGGCTGGGGAAGATCTTCCGGTTTCGTATCGGCCGGATGCTCCAGGGCATATCGCACGGAACGGAGCCAACGGTCCATATTCGCTTCATGCTGCACTCCCTTGTAGGCCCAGTGGGCAGCCTGTCCGTTCTCGGCTTCATAGTCCATTCGCTTGGTGCGGATCTGGACTTCGAGAGCATTGCCCTGTTTGTTTTTGACCGTTATATGCAGACTCTCGTAACCGTTAGGGCGAGGTGTGGTGAGCCAGTCGCGAAGTCGCGAAGTATCGGGCTCATATTCCTCGGTAACGTAGGAATAAACCTTCCAGCAAAGTTCTTTTTCGAGTTTCGGATCCTGTTCGCAGTCAATGATGAAACGGATTGCAAAAACATCGTACACTCCTTCGAACGGCACTTTCTGCACCTGCATCTTGCGATAGATGGAATATGCCGTTTTGGTTCGTATCTTGAGTTTGTAAACTATGCCGGCATCATGAAGTTTCGTTTCGAGCGGCGCGATAAATTCTTTCATCAGCCGCTCGCGGTCACGTTCGGTTGCCTTGAGTTTGTTGGTAATGGCCCTGTACTGTTCGGGATCAGCGTAACGGAAATATATATTTTCGAGTTCGCTCTTGATGTTGTACAGTCCCAGCTGATGGGCCAGAGGGATGTAAAGCATCAATGTTTCCAGAATCTTCTGGTCGCGCGCCGATTTAGGAAAGATGGCAAGGTTGCGCATCACTTCCAGACGGTCGGCTATCTTGAGCACCGTAACCCTGGGATCGGTCGAGTATTGGACTATGAGTTTTTTGTAGTTTTCTGCCTCGAGACGCGTGTCCTTGGGCTTGATGGTGGAGATTTTGTTGAGTCCGTCCACCATGGTGAGCACATCCGGAGGGAAAGCGGAGATGTCGATTCCGGGATGGGTACGGGTAGCTTCGTGCAGATAGACTGCAGCGCAGCACTCGGCCGGCAGGCCGAGTTCGTCGCGGACTATCGCCGCGACGGCATCGGGATGCCCCAGAAAGGGGCTCCCGTCGCTGCGCTGCTCATCCCTCAGGACATCCGCAGCGATTTCCCGTGATCTTTCAACGATTCCTTCCATTCCGCACACAAATCTAATAAAAAAAGGATTTGCGAACAACTATTTCTACTCCCACCGCGCCGCTGATTCACAACCTGTTGCCCTGCAGCGACTTAAATGTTTCATCTCTGGTGAAAAATCACCAGAGATGAAAGTGTTAAATGCTTAAAGGACAATGAAATACTAATCAGTGAGTGCACAGAGGGGGACGAGAAATGGCAGCCGGGAATGGCTGCCATTTGGTGGGACCTGGCAGATTCGAACTGCCGACCTCTTGCGTGTGAAGCAAGCGCTCTGAACCGACTGAGCTAAGGTCCCTTGCGATTTGGGATTGCAAAGATAATAAAAAAGGTGATTATCCAAAAATCTTTTAAAGCGTTTTAAGAAAACCACCTGTCAACAAGTTAAGAAAAACGGCAAAAACTACTTCCGTGCATCCAGGGCCCTTTGGTAGTCGCGGGCATTTCGGGAATGCTCGGCATAACTGCGGGCGAAACGATGCAGGCCGTTGAACGAAGGATCGGCGCAGAAAAACAAGTATCCGTCTGCGGTATCGGGATTCAGCACAGCCTCAAGGTATGCCTTTTCGGGCACGGAAATAGGTCCCGGAGGAAGCCCGGCATGAATGTAAGTATTATAAGGAGATTCTGTCTTGAGATCTGCGTTCAGTATCCTTGTCTTGGTGTAGTCGAACAGGAACGCCACCGTAGGGCAACTTTGCAGTTTCATTCCCTTGCGCAGTCTGTTGACATAGACACCGGCAAGTTTGGGATAGTCCTGCGGCTTATTGCTCTCCCCCTTCACGATGGAAGCCAGGATGGAGACATCCATCTTCTTGAAGCCCAGCCGCTTTGCCTTTGCCATATTGCTTTCCGTCCAAAAAGCATCATACGCCTTTTTCATACGTGCGAAGATTTCGTCGACCGAGTCGGTCCAGTAAACCTCGTAGGTGTCCGGGATAAACATTGCGAAAGCGGTGATGGAATTGAAGCCGTAGCGTCCGAGAAGGGAATCATCGACCAGAGCGTCGGCAACCGTGGCAGAGTCCACCATCATCTGTGAGGCTATCCTCGATGCAAGCCGTCCCTTCAGACGGGCGCCGGGAATCACCAGCTGGACCGGTGTCTGCCAGCAATTGTTGAGCATACGGGCAATATATGCGCTGCTCTGTCCCTTCTTCACAAGGTAATGCCCCGGTTTCATGTACTCGGCGACGCGGTGCTCCGAAAAAGCGCGCTTGAGACTGCCAGGACGTATTATACAAGAATCAAGTGCTGCCAAAACCTGTTCCGGAGCAGTATCAGGATACACATAGAGGTCCGTATCCGTGCGTACATTCCCCAATTTATTGTCGCTCAGCCAGAACCAGGTTTTTCCACCGCCAATCACGGCAATGGCGGCAACGACTCCCACAATGAGTCTTCCGGCCAGGCCGGCACCTTTTTTCTTTTTCATTTTATCTTTTTCAAGTAAATGACGTCGCCCTCTGCAGGCACATAATCGGCAGTGATGCCAATATTGAACTTGAGGATACTCTTCATCCTGACCCCGAAGCGCTGGCTGATCTCCCAAAGGGTTTCAGGCTTGTCGCCGGCCACATACATCGGCATGCCAAGCACTGCATGCTTTTTCTTGGCCTTGATATAGATCACTTCCCCTCGCTTGAGCGGGCGTTCCGCACGGAGATCGTTAAAACGGAGCAGTTCTTTTCGGAAAAGGTTGAATTCCAAGGCTATGCTCTCAAAAGTATCTCCCGGTTCCGCATACACGCACAGCACTCCGTTCTTCTTGTAAACCTTGCGGTCCATGCGGAAAGAATAGCTCTCCCGAACCTGTCCCTGACGCTTTACAGGGTTCTGCACCTGCACCTGGGAAGCCTTTTCTATCTTCAAGGGGGTCTGAGGCACTTCGGACTGCAAAACTCCGGAGTCGAAACGTGCCAGGTCGTAATCCTCAATAATCTTGATGAGTTTGCCGGCATAGGCAGGGTCGGTGGCGTAACCAGCCTTCTTCAAACCATGAGCCCAGCCTTTGTAATCGGTAATCTTGAGTTCGAAAAGCGACTTGTACCGGTCTTGATAACGAAGGAAGTCACTATGGTCACGGAAAGACTCTTCAGCTGTTTTGTAAACCCGGAAGCACTCGTTGGGGGCATCATCATTCACCCGCATGGTCCTCCCCTTCCAATTCCGGTGGCACTTGATGCCGAAATGGTTGTTCCCATCTACTGCAAGGGAAGACAGCCCGGAACGTGATTCAAGGATGCCCTGGGCAAGGGTAATGCTTGCAGGAATCCCCGAACGGTGCATTTCACTTACCGCTATTGCGGAATATCTGGCAATATAGTCCTTCTGCGGGGTGTCGGAAAAAGCTGCCAGCGCTCCGAACAGCATCAGTACTATCGAAAGAATCTTTTTCATGATTCGCGAATATACTCAATTTCGAAGACATCTCCGTCTTCTACGGTAAAACTCTGCGGAAACACTTCGCGGCATTCATCCGCAAGGGTCCGTATATCCTTCACCCTCGAAGAATAATGGCCGATCAGAAGGCGACCTACACCAGCCTCGCGCGCACACGCAGCCGCCTGCACGGAAGTAGAATGGTAGTACTGCGCAGCCTTGTCCTCCATTCCGACGGGATAGGTAGCTTCATGGTAGAGGATATCCACGCCCTGCACATAACCGGCAAGTTCCGGGAATGGAGCCGTATCTGAAACGTATGCATAAGAACGCGGTTTCCAGGGGTTGCGGCGTGGTGCCACTACCTCGTCGAAGCGATAGCCGTAGCAGTCGATCTTATGATTCAGGGGGAAAGCCGTCACCCGCACGATTTCACGCAACTTCCCAGGAAGTTCCAGTTCCAACGCACTTTCACTCGAAGAGGACAGGCTGGGCAATCCCAGTTCCAACGCACTTTCACTCGAAGAGTGCAGGTCAGGGACGTCCGTTTCCGGAGCATTTTCCCGTACAGGGTTGCAAAGCAACGCGGAGGAACCTGACTTCCCTGACCGGACAAGGGGATGGAAAACGATTTCGTAACCGATATCCGAACCGAAATACGAAAGATAGAACTTGATGACAGGACCCAGATTCGAAGGCCCGTAAATATGCAACGGCGCCACCCGATGATACAGAGACATTGTGCTCAGGAGCCCGAAAAGTCCGAAACAATGATCACCATGGATATGCGAGATGAAAACCGCTTCTATCTTTACAAAAGAGAGATGCTCCTGCCGGATTCGTTGCTGTGTGCCTTCGCCGCAGTCTATGAGAAACAAGCGCCCGTGCACGGACAGTGCCTGGGCGCTTGGATTTCGATCCGAAAAGGGCAGGGCCGAAGCCGAGCCCAATATCGTCAGAGTGAAGTTCATCGGGGATTATTCTCCCTTCTCGAGCTTTTCCTTGAGGGCGGCAAGAGCGTCGATGTCTCCAAGAGTGGTCTTTTCGACAGCCTTGTTGATGCTCTTCACGGCCTTGCTGGTGGAAACAGCTTCGCGTTCTGCGGCCTTCTCTTTCACCTCCTGATAGGTGCGGAGATGGCTGAGGAGGATCCTGTTGGTGCTGCGACGGAGTTCGACCACCTTGAAAGGAAGGGTCTCACCCACGACAGCCTGCTTGCCATCTTCCTTCACGAGTTCGCGGTTGAATGCGAAGCCCTCTGCACCTTCGAGAGTGATGTTTGCACCCTTGTCGGTGGTGGAAGCGACGGTTCCTTCAACAGTGGATCCGACGGGGAAGTTAGCCTCGATGGCATCCCAAGGATTGGGAGTGAGCTGCTTGCGGCCAAGGCTGAGTTTGTGGTTGGCCTCGTCGAAGTCAAGGATCTGGACCTCGATTGTGTCACCGGGAGCGACAACCTCCGAAGGATGTTTGATCTTGTTCCAGCTGAGATCGCTGATGTGAACGAGTCCTTCAACGCCGTCCTCAAGCTCTGCGAAAACGCCAAAGTTGGTAACGTTGCGCACCGTGGCGGTCTGCTTGCTGCCGACAGGGTATTTCTCGCGGATGTTCTCCCAGGGATTGACGGTAAGCTGCTTGAGACCAAGGCTCATCTTGCGGGCCTCACGGTCGATGCTGAGCACCTGTGCTTCAACCTCGTCACCGATTTTGAGGAACTCCTGTGCGGAGTGCAGCCTGGGGCTCCAGGACATTTCGGAAACGTGAACGAGACCCTCTACGCCGGGTTCAATTTCGATGAATGCGCCGTAGTCTGCGATCAGGACCACCTTGCCCTTGACCTTGTCACCGGCCTTGAGGTCGGGATTGAGGCTGTCCCAAGGATGAGGGGTAAGCTGCTTGAGACCGAGTGCGATGCGCTTCTGGTTCTCATTGAAGTCGAGCACGACCACCTTGATCTTCTCGTCGAGAGAAACGATCTCTTCGGGATGGTTGACACGACCCCAGCTGAGGTCGGTGATGTGGATGAGTCCGTCCACTCCGCCGAGATCGACGAAGACACCGTAGTTGGTGATGTTCTTGACGACACCCTCAAGCACCTGGCCCTTTTCGAGCTTGCTGATAAGTTCAGCGCGGCGGGCTTCCTGCTCAGCCTCGAGCAGAACTTTGTGAGAGACAACCACATTGTGGCCGTCGGGATTGATCTTGACGATTTTGAAATCGATGGTCTGATCCACGAACTGATCGTAATCGCGGATAGGCTTGATATCTATCTGGCTTCCGGGGAGGAATGCTTCGATGCCGAATACGTCCACGATCATGCCGCCTTTGGTGCGGGTCTTGACGTATCCCTTGACGATCTCGTCTTTCTCGTAGGCTTCGTTGACGCGGTCCCAGCTCTTGAGGGTGCGGGCCTTGCGGTGGGAGAGAACGAGCTGACCTTTCTTGTCTTCTGCGTTCTCTACATAAACCTCAACCTTGTCGCCGACTTTGAGGTCGGGATTGTAACGGAATTCGGGAGCGGCGATGACGCCTTCGCTCTTGCCGCCGATGGTCACGACCACCTCGCGCTTGCCGACTGCGGTCACTTCTCCTTCGACAACCTCGCCCTCGACAATCTTGGAGAGGGTCTGGTCGTAGGCCTTGCGATCATCTTCTTTCTTGGAAGAATCGGCAGTGCCTTCGAACTCTTCCCAATTGAAGTCTTCGGGAGCTATTGATGCATTCAGCATCCCGGTTGCTTTTTTAATTTCTTCTGACATAAAAATTTTGTTGGAACAAATTAGTTGTTTGACATTATGTTTTGTGCTCCCGCGGGCATGCCCGCGCATAAGAGCCTGCAAAGATAGAAATTATTTTTTATATTTGCACCCGCTAAAGACAAATTATATGATCCTCGCCTTCCTTACGCCCCAAGTGGCTGATATACTGGAAATTATTGCAACAGTTACCTTCGTCTGCTATCTTGTGCTCCAGATTATGCACAACAAGTGGATGTGGTATCTTTACATTCCAAGCTGCATATGCGCCGCCCTCAATTTTTTCAACAGTGCAACCTGGGCATTCGCCGCCCTGAACATCTACTACGTGATAATGGGGTTCGTGGGTATCCACAACTGGCGCAAAGATGCATCGACCGCAGGTGAGGGCCACTCAGGAGCCATCATCCTCAACAAACTGACGAGCAGCGAACTGTATATCAGCATCGCAATCGTGGTCGTCGGCATCCCGGGGCTGTATTTCCTGCTGCAGGTTCTGGACGATCCAAATCCCTTCCTCGACGCCATCACCACGGCCCTCAGCATCATAGGCACATGGTGGCTCACCAAATCCGTCATCTGGCAGTGGTGGATATGGATTGTGGCCGATGTGTTTGCAATCTGGATGAACGTAAACCTCGACAACAAATGGTTCGTGGTCCAGTTCGTGCTCTGCATCATCTCCTCTTTCATCGGTCTGTGGAACTGGAAGAGGGCCGGAAAATACCTCGTCTGAACTTTACCTTTTTGTAAAGAATCGAACATAATCTATGTTCATGCGGGTATCCTCAAAGGGACCTCTCGCGGGCCCGTCCCATCCCTTCCTGTCTGCAGTGGCCTGGTCGCCGATAAACTGGTGGGTTAAAAGAAGGTAGTAATCGTACCTGTCGAAAGGCCACCAATGCCAGGCATCATATCCGGAATCCTGAAAATCCTTTTTGGCGTACTCTCCCGTCTGCACGCCGTCGATAAAGAACCGGATGCAATCATTGCTGGCAATCAGCACGGTATAGACGTGATACTGTGACTCATCGTCGTTCACGCGGCCCCACTGCATTCCTCCCTTCTTCCCGATATCATTGTAAAGATACTGGTTGTGAATGGTCTGGAAGGTTTTATAATTGCGCACCCAGCCCCTTGTCGATTTGTTTTTGACATGGGAAGGATGCTCGAGAATATCGAGTTCACCGCCGGTAGGGTTGGCTGGCTGGGGATAGACTCCCGGGAGCATCCACGCTGCCGCCCGTATCCCCTGGTCGTCATCCCCCAGCCGGTAGGAGATCCTGACATCGATGCGGCCCCAGTACCCGGCATCGGAAGCGTCACAGAGTTTGAAATTCCTGCGGGCGGCCCCCCGGTCGAGTACATTGAAGGTCATCACCCCCGCGGACACATATCCGTTCGCTCCGAGTGAAGGATCGCCCGTTTTCCTTGCACGTATCACAAGGTCTCCGTCCTCCACGTTTACGAGGTCGTCGAAGCCGGAGTATGTATCCGGAGTAACATAATAGCAGTCATACACGCTGGTGGTGCTGCTCCTCTCGCGACGGGCCCAGGTTTCGCGGTCATAGTCGTCGAGAAGGAATTCATCGGCCCATTCCAGCTTCCAGAAATCGGGGGCATAAGAGGCGATCTGCTGGATATCGGAGTTCTGCGGCACATCCAGCAGACGCACGGTCCAGGTCTCGGTCTCCGGGCCCCTGCTCAGAGTGACTGTCTTCGCCGGCCAGCTGCCGGTCAGTTCCCCGGCCGACGCCCCGGTACCGAGGCAGTTGAAAGCAATGTCGGACACATTCTCTCCGGAAGGATCATGACGGATATATACCGTCCTGGAACTGCAGTCGACAGGATTCCGGACCACGCGGCCATCCATGGTCGCGGTGGATTCCCCAAGGATGCGGGAATACGTGAACGTGCCGGCGGCTACGTCCACCGAGGAGAACGGATTCTGTATCTGATGCCCGGGGACCGGCACCACGACGGTCCCGGAATCGGTATAAGTATAGTCGAGGAGCATGTTGCCCCCATGCAGGGTATAACACATGTTCCCTTTGCACTCCATCGTGCCGGAAGGAACCTTCCCGGAGCTGAGCAGTCTCATCAAGAAAGAATATTTTCCCCTGTCGGAGTACATGGAATGCGGCCCGTGGAACGTGGTTACGGTACCCACGGCGACATCATCATAGTAAAGGTTGCCCTTGGCCGTATAGTTGCCGACCGCTGCGGTCTCTGCGAAAGCAGAAGCCCGCACATTAAGGAAAACATTCCCGGAGATATCGAGGCTGGCAACCCCCGTGTCTTTTCCGGACACTCCCGTCCATAAGCATGAAACGCCCTTTTTGTCGGAATAAAACACGTTGTTACGGATAGAAATGTCGCTGAAGGCAATGCCGCCTGATGCGGAAGAGTGAAGAAGTCCTGCTCCGGAGCACTTAACTTTGCATGCATCCAGGACGAAGCGCATCTGTCCTTCTTCTGAGAACTCGAGAAGCGGTTCATCCGGGATATTGCGACAATCCAGCGCGACATCCTCAAAGACTACCGTCCCGGAACATGATGCGCCCGAAATCCTGACTACGGGTTTTATCCCGGGGATATTGCCGACAATAACAGTATTATGCAGTCTCGTCCCTGCTACGACCGAAACAACCCCTTTCTTAACAAAGAATATCTTATTCCTGCAGGAGTCATCGGAAAGACGGATGCTTTTCGTAACAAAGACCGCCTCGTATCCGGAAGATTTGTCCAGCGACAGCGGCCCGGCTTCAATATGTCCCCCCGAAAGATAGTCAGCATAGCGCCCTGTCGCGGCAGGACAGGATACGGCATATGCCGAACCCGTGAAAAAAAACACCGCTATAGTCAGTATAACTGACATGGGGAATCGCAGGTTCGGCACAGCTATATCGAATTATTTAACGTTGGGCTCCGTACTCAGAAACCTTCAACTTGAAGTTGCGGTTGTCGATATCAAGGGCGACAAACTGATCGGCCACCTTGGCACTGACTTCTGTCTTAACAGTACCCCACATAGTGGCAGCACCGTTTGCAAGTCCAGTGGAATAGTTTCCCGAGAAAGTGCAGGATGCTGGCTCCGCCGGAGCATAGAAATAGTTCCAGTAGCAGGTGGCCAGGTCTGTATAGAAATAGTTGTTGGTTACGGTTATTGATTTGACAGTACCTTCGGTATTCAGATGCCGCCATCCTGACTTGGAGAAATTCATGATGGTATTGTGGTCGAATGTAAGGTCATTGAGTACCGACGAAGCACCGCCACGCACGAGAACCGACTCTTTTCCAACATTCGTCGACATGTAAATAACCGAATTCATGACCGTTACGCTAAAGTTCTGACCCTTATTCTCAAGATATGCCAAAGCGCCCTGCAGGGTCTCAGCCTTGAATTGTACATCAGAGTTAATGACCGAAAGCTTTACAGGATTGGCATTTGCAACGTTGAAATTGACCAGTGGTTTGTTTTGCGCCGTATTGTCAATATAGCAGTCATCTATCGAAAATGTTGCTTCCCCTTCAGCATTTAAGCAGAACATTGCATTGTTTGAATGAGAGAGTGTAATATCAAGGTTCTTCAGAAGGATATAATTCTTGCCACTGATGAAGAAATGGGAATTGAGAGCAAGTTTCGACCTTTCTGTCATGGAATTACCTATTATGATTCTGTTCGGCTGGTGGCCCGTGACTGTAAGAGTAGCAGAAGGATCCACGAAGTAGATACCGCTCTCTGTACTGATGGTGGTATTTGAGGTGACATGGACTGGGGTTGAGGTATAGGTGGCCTTGTTGTACACGACGCCGTCGACAGTAATGTCCTTTCCGGCATTCCAAAGGTCGTAATAGTTGTCGTACACAGCGATATCGTTCAGTTTGCCAAGTTCATAGTACTTGCCGGCAACAGTGGTGAAGGACTTATGGGTCGTTACGCTGAGAGGAGCATCGTTAGCTGTGCCGGCATCATCCTTAATTGCAGTGATGGTGAATCCTTTGGCGAAAGTAACCCCAGGAGCAAGGGCGATATATCCTTCCGTTCCTGTGTCCCCGATGACGGAATTGAAGAATTTTGGTGTCTTTGCACTGCCCTTGGAGGCTACGCCTGAAGCATTGATTGAGATGCCCCAGATCTCTGTATCGCTTTCATCATTGCCAGCAAAAGCAAAGCCGTGCGCGGTGCTGCCGGCATTGCATGTGTAGTGCAGATAGCAGAGGGCGTGCTTGAAACTAAGCGACAGATTATCGGGAGTGCAGGACGCTGCAGCCATGTAAGGAATCTTCATGTTTCCATTGCCCAAGTGACTGGATCCGGCGAACTCCCTCGTAGAGATGGTTCCGTTCTTCAGGAATCTGTAGATGGCGTTAGGGTTGTTGGTGGCAAAAGCATACCACTTTGTGGCAGAGGTGTTCAGAACCCCGGAAGGGACTGTGAATGTAACGGTCTTCCCGTCTGCGGAAATCATGTCGGAAGTAAGAGTGATGCTGCATGCATGGGCCGTAGGGGCGGCATTGGTCGCCACATCCAGAAGGGCAGCGCTGGCCGTTGTCAGGTCGAGGGTTCCGTCGCTAAGATAAATAATATCATTTTCGTGCCAGAGAACATCCACCACCTTGTTGGTCGCATCCACGTCGAAAGAGACTTTCGAAGTAGGTTCGCAAGCGGGCAGCGAGGCAGTAAAAACTATTTCGCCATCAGCACTGGGCTCAACAGCCTTGACTGATTCTTCCTTGTTGCAGGAAAAGAGTGCGGCAACCGCTGATGCAGCCGCAATGACGCTAATGATTCGTTTGGTTTTCATTTCGTTCATTCTTAGCAGTTAAACATCGGC
>CACXHM010000028.1 GCA_902767465.1 uncultured Bacteroidia bacterium | reverse complement strand
CCTGACGTGTAGCTTTTCCCCTGACTTTTCCTGTTGCTTCATCATAATCTACAACGTGATAAGAGCTGTTGTCTTCGCGGAAATGGTTCTTTATGGTTGTGTTGGCATGTGTCTTTGCCATTTCGTACCAGTTTGGATTGCCACCAAGACCGGAAGCCATGGTGAGCAATTCCAGATTCATCATGTTATCAATTATAACAATGAAATCCCATCCATGGCTTTTGTTCCAGGAACGGGTGCATCCCACGGCAGGATTAAAGCGGGATGCCAGCGATCCGGCAGCATTGAGGAGCACCTGCCTATAGTCTTCCCGTCCCGTAAGACGATAGCCATTGCCAAAACTGCAGCCTATCATAAAGCCCAAATCGTGGGTTTTTGTGTTATACTGCTCTTTTTCCAATCTCCGGGTAAGATCTTCGGCAGCGGAGCGGACTTCTGCATCTCCGGTATCTTCATATATATACCAAAGTAATCCAGGGTAAAAACCGCTTACCCAATCATTTGACGGGCATGTTTTGAATTCATCATTCCGATCTGTGCGATTGGGAAGCCTGCCCTTCTGATCTTTTACCGACTCATACATGGACATTGACTGTTTTGCAGCAAAAGATAGTTCAGTCTCCACGAATCGGCTCATTTTCTTACTATGCGGGGTTGCAGCACTTCCCTGCATCGGTGCACTGATGCCAAGGCACAGCAGTATTAACAGAACATTTTTCATCATACAAATATACCAATAATCCGGCACAAAAAAGATACCACTAATCCCGCCGACAATTATAGCATCATATAAACATAAGGCAAAAACTATTTTATGAAGACCCGAATTCCCTTTTTTCTTCCTGTCATCACGACTTTCTTCCTTTTCGGAATTCAAACCCATGGACAGCGTATGGTGTGTGATGAGACCTGCAAACTTGCTGATGCTCAGCCAATGGTTTCAGCACCCACAAAGCCCATAGCAAAAGCCGCCGCACCGATAAAAACAAAAGAGAAAGAATATGCGGTAGTGAGTCCCGTTGGACGTTCTTCCGTAGAAATGATAGATCAGGCTCCGCGGCTCGAGACACTTGACGGAAAAACCATAGCAGTTGTAGGTGTCAGTTTCATGACCAGGGTAACCCATCCTGAAATCAAACGTCTGATTCTTAAAAACTATCCTGACGCTAAAGTAATACTTCTGGATGAAATAGGCTTCGCAGGACCATATCCAGCCCCGGGTGTAACCAGAAAAGCCAAAGAGGAATTCCAGGCAAAACTGCGCCAGATGCATGTTGACGCAGTTATTTCAGGAAACGGAGGATGCGGACTCTGCACTCCTAAAGAGACCGGTTCATGCATCGCGGCCGAGTATCTGGGCATTCCATCGGTCATTATCGCAGGTCCCGGTTTTACAGACCAGGCAAAATACACCGCACTCAACAACGGAGTACGTGTCATGCGAGTGGCCGAATATCCGGGAGCCTTCGCATCACATACCGAAGAAGAACTCATACGCAATACCAGAGAGGTCCTCTGGCCCCGCATAGTTGACGCACTCACCCGCCCCATCACTGCAGAAGAATTGTCGGCGGGAGCCAGAGGAAAGACAGGCGACATCCGGGACGATGCGTTCTATGGCACTATCGATGAGGTTAACGATTATTTCAAAGAGATGAAATGGTCGGACGGACTTCCCATCATCCCTCCCACCTTCGAAAAAGTGGAATCATTCCTCAAATATACGGATATGGCATGGGATGAAACCATTGCCGTCCTTCCTATCGCTCATCGTAACACAACCGTTTGGCACGTAGCGGTAAATGCGGTCATGGCAGGCTGCAAACCGGAATACATGCCTATCCTGATTGCCATGACAAAAGGTCTCGGCTCACCGGACTTCCGCCGCACACTTGCAAGCACCCATGCCTGGATTCCCTACAGCTGGCTGAACGGTCCGCTTGCCAGACAACTGGGCATAGACAATGGCCAGGGCCAGATAAACGAAGCTGCCAACATGGCCATAGGGCGTTTCATGAACCTGGCACTGATGAACCTGTGCGGCTACTATGTAAAGCAGGACAGGATGGGCACCTTCGGCTATCCCATGCCATGGTGTCTCGTCGAAGATGAAGCAGCGTGCAAACGGGTAGGCTGGAAACCCTGGCATGTCCGTGCCGGATATAATTATGATGACAACACCATCACGCTCGGCTCCACCCTGCTGTGGGGCAATAACATGGCGCCTTCCACCACAGATCCGGAAAAAATGATGGAACTTCTCGCCTGGGACATAAGCGAGCGCTGCCAGTTCGCACTGGGAAGCGGCCGTCAGTACACTTTCCGCACTGTCATGATGACCGAGCCGGTCGCCGCCATCCTTGCACATGAATACCGTACCCCCGAAGCATTGGAACGAGCGCTCATAGAAGCTTCACGCCGTCCCCTCAAGGAGCGCGCCTTTGCAAACTACTATGCCAATCCCGGGGGCAGCAAAGACGGAGGAGAGCATACCCTTCGACAATATCAGGGACATATCCGCAAAACTGAAGGAGGCAAAATGACGCCCACCCCGCCGTGGTACGATTCTTCCGAAAGCGAAATGATGACCGTTCCTACCATGAAACAGGGAATGACAGCATTCATTATCACAGGAGATTCTGCCCGCAACAAGGTTCAGACCATGCCTGGAGGAGGCTATGCAACAATAGAGATTGAACTCCCGCGCAACTGGAACAAGTTGATGGCGGAACTCGGTTATCCGCTGCTGAAATAATCACTTCTGAACGGCTGCCCGGCTTCTGCTCACGAGCACCACTCCACCCACAATCAGCACCGAAGCGAAAATTTTCTGCCAACTGAGGGTATCGATGCCGGTCCAGATGCTGACAACCGCGGCAATGACTGGCTGCAGGTATGAATACATGCTCACAAGCGTGGGGCGGATATGCTTCTGGCTATAGGGAATGAGAAAATAGGCCACGAATGTTGCAAAGAAAACCAAATACCCTATTTCCCAGCCCACAA
This sequence comes from uncultured Bacteroidia bacterium, assembly GCA_902767465.1. Taxonomy (GTDB): domain Bacteria; phylum Bacteroidota; class Bacteroidia; order Bacteroidales; family UBA932; genus Cryptobacteroides. The sequence continues at coordinate 897 of CACXHM010000028.1, read as the reverse complement.
GAGGAGGAATGGACGCAAAGTCTGTGTTCATCATATCTCTGGCGGAGACAGGCAGCGATATCACCAGAGAGAACAGGAATGTCCATTTCATGAACGTAACTACACTGTATCTGCTTATCAGTGGACGGAAGATACCAAGATACAGCGAAAAACTGAGGCTGTTGACAAGCAACAGGGCAATCCCCATCGGCGAAGTTACAGCAGCGCCCCCGGCATGGACAGAATTGAAAATCAGAAACAGGATGCCGGCAAAACTGACCGTTACGCCCGCTGCTTTTTTGCCGGTTATCGGTTCCTTGAGGAAGAAGAAGGCAAAAAACATGGTAAAAATCGGCCCCAGGGTTCCAATGATTGCCGTATCGATGGCAGAAGTCATTGTTATGGCCATCAAAAAGGTCATCTGGGGAATGAACAGCCCCACCAGCGAGGCTGCGGCAATTCTGGGATAGTCGCTTGCCTTCACCTCCTCTTTCGGCATAAACGCGGAAAGCAGCCAGAAGAGAACACTGGCGCCGAAAGCCCGAAGCGTAAACAGCACATAAGGAGAAACCGACCCCGAATTTGCGATATCTTTGCAAAACACCAGATTCAATCCGAAAATGGTGTATGCCGCCCCTATGGCCAGATGCCCCTTTAGTTTGTCGTAATTCATGCAGAACTGCAAATTTACACTTTTTTAGGGAAATGATTACGGGATTTTGGAGGCATATACTTACAATGCATATTGCGCCATAATGACAATCGAAATTTACTGCATATTAGCAATAAATACCGATTATCTCGTCTTGTTTAATCAACATAATGTTGTTTGATCTTATTTCTTGCAAAAATCGGAAAGCACTTATAAGCAGTCGTATTAACTCGCCGAATTCTGACACTTTGCGGCCCTAACTCTTT
>CACXHM010000027.1 GCA_902767465.1 uncultured Bacteroidia bacterium | reverse complement strand
TCCGAACAGAGAAGTTAAACGCACTAACGCCGATGGTACTGCCCGACCAGGTGGGAGAGTAGGTAGCCGCCGTTCTTCGGACAGCCGGACGATTTACATCGTTCGGCTGTCTTTTTTTATATTGCGGTGCGTTCTGCATTTCGTATGGGTATTATTATGCCATTATGTCAGAGGAACAATCTTTGCGGTTATAAAGTAAAAACAAAAAAGATGACAATCAATCTTGAAGAAAAACAGATTCCGGTATTGCTTGTTACCGGGTATCTTGGAAGCGGCAAGACAACGCTGCTGAACCGCATACTTGCAAACAAAAAAGGAATTAAATTCGCTGTAATAGTCAATGATATAGGCGAAGTCAATATAGATGCCGACCTTATTCAAAAGGGAGGTATCGTGGGCAGCGGTGACGACAGTCTTGTCGCCCTGCAGAACGGGTGCATCTGCTGCACCCTCAAGATGGATCTCGTAGCCCAGCTTGCCGAACTTTGCAGGATGGACAAGTTCGACTACATCGTAATCGAGGCAAGCGGCATCTGTGAGCCCGGCCCCATCGCCCAGACCATCTGCTCTGTTCCGCAGATCGGCCCCAAGCAGCTTATCAATCCCAAACTTGACTGTGTCGTTACGGTAGTGGATGCCCTGAGGATGCAAAGCGAGTTTGCATGCGGCGATGCCCTTACACGCAAGGATATTGATGATGAAGACCTTGAACGTCTTGTAATAGAACAAATTGAGTTCTGCAATATCGTGTTGCTGAACAAGGCTTCGGAGGTGAAGCCCTCTGAACTTGCACGGGTGAAGCAGATAGTAAAAACCCTTAATCCCGGTGTGGAAATTATAGAGTGCGACTATGGCGATGTGGATCTGGACAAACTCATCAATACCGGGAGGTTTGATTTCGAAAAGGTAGCAACTTCCGCTGCCTGGATAGCCGAGATTGAAGGCAGCCACGACGACAATGATGACGACGATGATGACGATCATGACGATCATGAGCACGAACACGGGCATCATCACCACCATCATCATGAAGGCGGAGAAGTGGAGGAATACAATATAGGTACCTATGTGTACTGTGCCCGCCCGGCACTCGACCTGAACAAGTTTGATTATGCCGTTGCCAAGTTGTGGCCCTCTAATATAATTCGTGCAAAAGGTCTTTGCTATTTCAAGGACGACATAGACAAGTGTTACCTGTTTGAACAGGCCGGAGTGCAGAAATCGCTTCGGGAGGCCGGTCTTTGGTATGCCGCAATGCCAAAGGATCAGCTGGCGGAACTCATGCTTCGTGATGAAGCGCTGCAGCGAGACTGGGATACCCAATATGGTGACAGGATGCAAAAGATCGTGTTCATCGGCCAGAACCTCGATAGGGGACTCATAAAAGAAATTATGGATTCATGCCAGGCAGAATAATATGGTTACATTCGGTTATCGCAACAGTACCAACTGCAAGCTAAGGGCACTCATAGCGATTGCCATAGGAGTCGCCTTTCTTTTTGCCCGAGATTTCGGCGATACGCTGGTGCGTATTGCAGCCGGAGCTATAATCGTCATCAGCATCCTGCAACTGCTGGTTTTCGGCAGCATCAAAGCCCTGGCGGGCCTGGACACTGCTTCTGTTTTCACTTCTGCCATGATATTGCTGCTTTCCGTTGTGATCCTCTTTAATCCTTTCAGCCTTGCGCTGATGCGCGTGATTGCAGGCATCTGCCTGATTGTTTATGGAGTGAATGAGCTGATGGAACTGCCAAAAGTCAAGAAGGCCATTACCGATGACTATGGCCCTGTAGGTGAAGACAAGGGGGTTGATGAGCAGTAAAAGTGCTCATAATGAATAAACTGATGCGCGCAGCAAGTCCCGTAATTCTTCCGGGGTGCGTGCGGCGCCAATCTTTTCAGGGCCGATAACGGGACCCATCGCCAGGCGTATGGTCTTGCCGTTTTTGTTGAGCATTTCGGATGGAAGCCTCAGCAGTCGTACCCTCCAGTCTATGAGTCCCAGCAGATAGTAGAAGAGGGAGTTGCCGTCGAGAAAGTGCATAGGCAGCACCGGCACCCCGGCCTTGGCAATGAATCGGATAATGCTCATCTGCCAGTCACGGTCGCGAACTTTTGGCTCCTTGCAGTTTGGCATTCCCGGGATCTCCGGACGTCTGCCTGGTTTGAGATCCGAGACAGCCCCGGAAGGGAAAAGCCCGAGCACGCCTCCCTTTTCCAGATGTTCGCGTGCGGCCCGTACTCCGGCGATGCTCTGTGCGGTGGGGGCGCTGATCGAATTGCCGTTGGGCGTAACGCGGATCAGACTTGGCCGGAGCGGCTCCAGTCGCCAGAGAATCTCATTTACCATATACATATAGTCCTTTCGGAGATGTCCGAAGAAATCAATCAGGATAGTGCCGTCGAGGCTTCCTATCGGATGATTGCAGATGGTAATGAACGGCCCTTCCGGAATCAGACTTCGATAATGCTCCAGTGCATCTTCGCGTGTATGACCATTTACGGTGTACTTCACCCCTGCCGCCTCATTAACCGCGCGTGCGAATTCTGCTCCCTTGAACCCGCTAAGTGCGTCGTATATATCGCTTACCTTCTGTACTTTAAGCGCGCGAAGCAGGAATCCTGCAAAGGCATTGCCTGCCCGTCCCCGGAATACCGGGGACATGCGTTCAAGTTCTTCTATGGAGATCAGGGCCATCAGCCTTTCCAGGGCTTGGGAGGATCCATCCTGGCATATTCGTGGAGGTCTTTCAGTATGGTCACGACATATACCAGTGCGAGCATTGCAACTATTACCGCTCCAATGTAATCGAAAGCTCCGATGGTGAAATCCTGTCCGAACAGGGTAATGTTGCGGGAATACTCTCTGAGCGGCTCGATAAAAATGAAAAGGGTATTCACAATAATCAGGATAAGCCGGAGTTCTGTGGGGCCGAGTTTCGCATAGGTGAGTTTGAACTCCTTTTTGAGATGCGCGTTCATGCTCACGTTTATCGTGAGAAGCAGATAGATAATCAGGCCGGCGATGGCTATCCAGATATTCAACAGGGCAGAAAGCCCTATGCCCAGAAACATGCAGATCTCATTTATGGCATCTACGGTATGATCGAGATAATAGCCATATATGGGGCGCTGTGTGCCTCTGTAGCGGGCAAGGTTCCCGTCCAGCGAGTCTCCGTACCAGTTAATGAGAAAACCCAGGGTCGCCAGCCACAGCCAGTTGATGTCCCGGTTTGAAAGAATGTATCCTGCGGCTATGACGACAGATCCTGCTATCCCTATCCATGTGAGTATATTGGATGTCATCCAACGGGGTTGTCTGGCAGCAAGCCATACAAGTGCCTTGTGTTCAGCGGCGTTGAGAACCGATGTCTGTATTCTTTTTGAGGTCTTGATATCTTCTGACATAGCATGTTCGTTTTAGACAAAGATATAAAATGTTTTTGAGTATCTTTGCACCATGCCACAGAATATTGAAGTACGCGGAGCCAGGGCACATAACCTGAAAAACATCGATGTAGATATTCCTCTCGGGAAAATAGTGGGCATTGCCGGAGTCTCCGGTTCAGGAAAGTCTTCCCTTGCCCTAGGCGTGTTATATGCTGAAGGTTCGCGGCGCTATCTGGAGTCTCTTTCGACCTATACCCGCAGGAGAATGACACAGGCTTCGAGGGCGATGGCGGATGATGTCCGTTATGTGCCTGCGGCGCTTGCCCTGCATCAGCGTCCGGGCGTTCCCGGAATCCGGAGTACCTTTGGCACGATGTCGGAACTGCTCAACAGCCTTCGTCTGATGTTCTCCCGCCTTGCAAGCCACCGTTGCCCGAACGGGCACTATCTCGAACCAACGCTCGACGTGGCGGCTGAGCAGCCTATATATTGTCCCGTGTGCGGAGAGAGGGTGTATGCTCCAGGCGCAGAGCAGTTGGCATTCAACAGCGAGGGCGCCTGCCGCTGCTGCGGTGGCACCGGAATCGTCCGTACGGTGGATGAATCTACTCTGGTTCCAGATGAAACCCTCACCATCGACGAAGGGGCGGTTGCACCCTGGGGATCTCTGATGTGGTCGCTTATGAAGGATATCGCCCGTGAAATGGGAGTGCGTACCGATGTCCCTTTCAAGGACCTTACTCCGGAAGAGAAAGAGATAGTTTATCATGGCCCTGCCGAGAAGAAGCATATCATTTATAAAAATGAAAAGACCAATGGCTTCGCGGAGATGGACTTCACCTACTACAGCGCTGTTTACAGTGTGCAGAATGCCCTGTCGAAGGTGAAGGACGAGGCTGGAATGAAGAGGGTGGAGAAGTTTCTGAAAGAGGATATCTGCCCGGAATGCGGAGGCACGCGTCTTTCCGAAGAGGCACGTGCCCCGAGGGTGAGGGGCATAAGCATTGCGGATGCATGCAAGATGACCCTGTCGGAACTGATAGAATGGGTTAAGGGAGTGCCTGCATCGCTTCCTGAGCCAATGCGTCCGATGGCGGATCGTATATGCGAGTCTTTTCTTGATGCGGCCCGACGTCTGGTTGATCTGGGACTTTCTTACCTGTCGTTGGACAGGGCGGCCTCGACGCTTTCTACAGGGGAACGTCAGCGTGTGCAGTTGGCCAGAGCCGTCCGCAACCGCACTACCGGTGTCCTTTATGTGCTCGATGAACCATCCATCGGACTGCATCCGTCCAATCTGGAAGGTCTTACAGGCGTGATGGACGACTTGGTTGCCGACGGAAATACCGTTGTTCTGGTTGACCACGACACTCAGGTTCTCTCCCATTCCGACTGGGTGATAGAACTTGGTCCGGAGGCTGGAGCAAAAGGGGGAAATGTCATTGCTCAGGGCACTGTTTCCGATTTGAAATCCAACCCGGCTTCGCGCATAGGACCATTCCTTGAAGACAAGTTGAAACCGGCGCCCAGAAGAGGGGATCTCTTCGGGCTCGGCGCCGTCAAAATGAAGACAGGGCCGATCCATACCGTTAAACCGCTCGACGTTTCGTTCCCCAAAGGCCGGCTCACCGTTGTGACCGGTGTATCCGGATCGGGAAAGACCACCATGATACTTGAGAGCCTGATTCCTGCTTTGAAGGCTTTGACGTGCGGAACGAAAATGCCTTCGCATGTCCTTGGCATAGAGGCCGAAGGCATCCGTCAGGTCAAGCTTATCGATGCGACCCCCATAGGAATCAACGTCCGTTCCACCGTAGCGACCTATGCCAATATCCATGATGAACTCCGTAAGGTGTATGCCCGTAGCGAAGATGCCATAGCGGGCGGATGGAAGGCAGGCGACTTCTCTTATAATACCGGGAAACTCCGCTGTCCTACCTGCGACGGCACGGGCAGCATCAGCCTCGATGTGCAGTTCCTGCCCGATGTGGATATCCCGTGCCCCGACTGCCATGGAGCCCGCTATTCCCGCGAAGCTTTCAGGATTCGACGGAAGGGAGGGAAAAGCCTTCCGGAGCTGATGGATTTGAGTGTTGACGAGGCTTGCGCTGCCTGCGATGATCTTTCCTTAGTAAAGACGCGCCTGCAGGTCCTGCATAATCTCGGCCTCGGATATCTTACCCTTGGTGAAGCCACTCCCGGACTGTCTGGCGGAGAAGCCCAGCGCCTGAAACTTGCCAGTGAAATGGGGCGTGGACAGAGCGATTCGCTGTTCGTCTTCGATGAACCCACCATCGGGCTTCACCCGCTCGACGTGAAAACCCTGATGCAGGTGTTCCGGCACCTGATCGACAATGGCGCGACCGTAATCGTTATCGAGCATGACCTTGATGTGATCAAGAACGCCGACTACGTGGTTGACATGGGACCCGGAGGCGGCGTGCATGGCGGCAGTATCGTTGCCTGCGGAGCTCCGTCCGAAATTGCCTCAAATCCCGGGAGCATTACGGGAAGATATCTGTAAAAATACCAACTATTTGTGATTGCGTATGGGCGGATTGCGGCCTAACTTTGCGGTTGCAACGAATAGTTATGCTGTTATCTGATCTGAAAACCGGCGAAAAAGCCGTGATTGCAAAAGTTTCCGGACACGGAGGATTCCGTAAACGGCTTATAGAGATGGGCTTCATCCGAGGGAAGGAGGTACGTACTGTTTTGAACGCTCCGCTCCGCGACCCCGTCGAGTATGAAGTGCTTGGATATAAAGTGTCGTTGCGTCGCGAAGAAGCCCAAAAAATAGAAGTTATCAGCGAGGAAGAAGCGAAAGAACATATTGCCCTGGAACATACTGCAGAATCTCTTAAAGCCACTGAGGCAGAGGGGGAACGCCTGCTTAGCAGAGAACTTTCCGAACTTGCTGAAGAACGCGGACACAACATTCGCGTGGCATTGGTGGGGAATCCCAATTGTGGAAAGACATCGCTTTTCAACATTGCTTCAGGCTCACATGAACACGTTGGAAATTATAGCGGAGTCACGGTTGATGCCAAAGAAGGACGCTTCGATTTCAAGGGATACAGGATTACTCTGGTGGACCTTCCAGGCACGTATTCCCTTTCTGCATATAGCCCGGAGGAGCTGTATGTCCGTAAGAATCTCCTTGAACATACTCCGGACATTGTGTTGAACGTGGTGGATGCGTCCAACCTTGAACGCAACCTGTATCTTACCACCCAGCTCATCGACATGGATCTTCCCATCGTAATGGCACTCAACATGTACGACGAACTGGAAGCGAGGGGAGATAGACTTGACACGTCGCAGCTCGGATATCTTCTTGGAGTGCCGGTATGTCCTACGGTATGCCGTGACGGGCGGGGTGTCAGTGAACTTTTCGACATTATCGTTGCAAGGTACGAAAACAATGACTCCAGGCTGGGGCGGCATATCCATATCAATCATGGAACGGAATTGGAGGATTGCATCTCCAGGGTGCAGAAACGTCTGAAAGAGGATGAAGGCCTGCGGGCCCGCTTCTCAACCCGTTATCTGGCGATTAAATATCTGGAGAATGATGCCGACATAGAGAAAGTGATAGACGCTCTTCCTTTTGCGGAAGACGTTCGTTCGGCACGGGCTTCGGTGCAGGACCATATCCAGAAAATGCTTGGCACGAATCCGGAGTCGGCCATCGTTGATGCAAAGTACGCCTTCGTTCAAGGTGCCCTTGCCGAAACCTATGTCCGCTCGGAAACTGCTCCGAAAGTTACTGTTACCGACAGGATAGATGCCATTGTCACCAACAAGTGGCTGGCCTTCCCCATCTTCATAGCCATATTATATCTCATTTTTACTGCGACATTCTCTCTGGGGGCATATCCTATGAACTGGATAGATGCGCTTGTGGGCTGGTTCGGCGAGGCGGTCGCATCCCTGATGGTGGACGGCTGGCTGAAGGACCTCGTGGTGGACGGTATCATTGCGGGTGTGGGGAGTGTACTGGTGTTCCTCCCCAACATCCTCATCCTGTATTTCTTCATATCCATTATGGAAGATTCGGGCTATATGGCCCGGACCGCATTCATTGTGGACAAGCTGATGCATCACCTCGGACTTCACGGCAAGAGCTTCATTCCGATGGTTATGGGTTTCGGCTGCAACGTGCCGGCTATCATGGCAACCAGGACAATCGAGAGCCGCAAAAGCCGGCTCATTACCATCGCGCTCGTGCCATTCATGAGCTGTGCGGGACGCCTGCCTATCTTTGTGCTTCTTGCAGGGGCCTTTTTCCCGGGACATGCCGCCCTGGCCCTGCTTCTGATCTATGCGCTCGGTGTTGTGCTCGCTATTCTGTCGGCTCTTGTGCTCAAACGCGTAATAAAGGACGATGACCTTCCTTTCGTGATGGAGTTGCCGCCATATCGCATCCCTACCGCCAAGGCGATAGGCCGTCACACCTGGGAAAAAGGCAAGCAATATCTGCAGAAGATGGCGACCACCATTCTTCTGGCCTCCATTATTATCTGGGCTCTTGGATACTATCCAAAAAATGATGCATTGCCGCGTTCGGAACAACAGGAACAGTCGTTGCTCGGTCATATCGGCAAAGCCGTTGCGCCTGCACTCGATCCTCTCGGCTTCGACTGGCGCATGGATGTAGGACTGCTTACCGGAGTTGCAGCCAAAGAATTGGTTGTCAGTTCTCTTGGCGTGATGTATGCCGGAGAAGAAGGAGATGTGGTGGATGAAAACGACACTGCTCTTCAGAGTGCACTCAAAAAAAGTGTACCCCTGCCGGTTGCGGTTGCGTTCATGATATTCATCCTGCTGTATTTCCCCTGCATAGCCACGTTCGTGGCCATAAAGAATGAAACCGGACGGTGGGCCTGGGCCTGGGGAATCTGTGCATACACCATGGCTGTTGCATGGATAGTCGCCTGGATTGGCAAGCAGATATGCACATTACTGCTTACCTGAGCCAAAGTTCGGGATTTCGCGGCGTCTTCCCTTCCCAGAGTTCAAAATGAAGCTGGGTTTCACCGGCGATGGTGTCCACCCTTCCGAGTACCTGTCCGGTTTTAACCTTGTCGCCGGCTTTCACATTAACGCTTGCCAACTTGCAATAGAAGGTGAAATACCCACCATGCTGCACCAGTACGCACTGGTTGTATCCGGGGATTACCACTACATTGCTTACGGTGCCATCGAAAACCGATTTGACAGCGCTGTCTTTGGCAAGAGCGATGTTGAGGCCGTTGTTGAAAGGCAACTCGACATTTTTATAAACAGGATGATAGTGCTTCCCAAACGAGTCTATAACGGGACCGTCAGCAGGCCACGGGAGTTTTCCTCTGTTTGCGGCGAACTCATTGTCGAGTTTGACATCTACTTCCGTCTTCGGTTTCTTTACGGACTTTTGAACCATCTTGTTCATCTCTGCCTTGAGAGCTTCCACCTGCTTCTTTTTTGTTGCAAGTTCCTTCTGATAGCGGGCCTTGTCCCTGTTCAGGCTCGCAACCAGCTGTTGAGAGGCAGCTTCATCTTTTTTCAGTCTTTCGAGTTCTCCCACCCGTTCGGAACGGATCTTTGAGGCATCTTTTCGAAGTGCTTCGAGCGCAGCCTTGTTTTCACTGATTTTCTCGCGGGTTTCTATGGTTTCCCTTGCCTGTGAATTGAGTGAGGAAGCCATTTTCTTGAGATATCCGTATCGTCGTAAGCCCTGGGTAATATCTTCGCTTGCAAACAAATACATATACCAGATACGGGTGTCCCTATTGCGGTAGGCAGTCCGCACAAGTTTGGTATAGTTGTCTTCAAGTTGAGAGAATCTTTCTTGCAGGCTGTCCAGAATACGTTTCTGCTCCCTGATTTGAGTGTCGAGCTCAGCAATTCTGGCATCGCTTTCCGCAACCAGGCTTTTCCTGTTGCCTATTTTTTTTCTGGTAAGTTTGAGGGCGGTGTTGGCATTTCTCGCCTTGCCGGCATTATCTTTTATCTGCTGGTCAAGGATTGCAATCTCTCGTTCGAGTTTTGCCTTTTTTTGTGAATTTGCCTGACTGAACCCTTGCGTGCATGCAAGGAGAAAAAGCAAAAAAATGATTACCGTCCTTTTCATTCTTCCTTCGGTTTTTTCTCTGCGAGCATACGGAACGATTTTGCAAGGTCATGTTCACCGAGGGCGTCGAGCACTTCGGCATAGTGGCTGAGAATAACTGCGCTGTCACGTCCGCCGTATAGCATTGCATGTTTGAAATAAGGTTTTGCCTTCTGGTCCAGGCCCTGAAGGTGCAGGATCCAGCCGTATGTGTCAAGATATGTTGCGTTGTCGGGTTCTTTCTCTACCGTTATCCTGCTCATGGCGGCGGCCTTCTTGAGTTTCTTTTTCTCCAGGCTCAGGTAGTAGGCATAGTTGTTCAGCACCGGGAGATACCCGGGATCGGCCCTGAGTACCCGCTCGTAGGCCTTATAGGCGTTTTTCTGCTGTCCAACCCGGTGATAGGTGTCCCCAATGGCCGCCATGGCAGGAAGCACTTCCGGATTATTTTCACCCCCGATGCGGATGATGGTTTCACATTCATCGATTATTTCGCGTGCGGTAGCGCCGTCTCCCATAATCATCTGCAGGCGGATGTAGTGGGCGCTCAGACTTTGCGGAAAGACGTCGAGCAGCCGGTCGAAGTATTTGCGTCCAAGCTCTTTACGGTCGGTGCCATAGAACCAGTTTCCTGCAAGCATTATGGAACTGCTGTCGGTCGGGTGCACCCTTGCGCAGGTGGCCACCAGGGAATCGAGCTGAGTGCCCCACATTTTGTAGAAATTATAGTCTATATGTTTGAGTATCTGGTTCATGTAGTCGCTCTTTGCCACCGGGTTCAGCCCCGGGTTCCGGACGATTTCATTTACCGTTGAAAGGAATGCGGGGATGTTGCCACGCATCCGGTACACCTCCCCTTTCCCGAGCATGGCGGGGGTATAGTCGGAAGACAGCAGCAATGCCTTGTTGAAATTTTCCAGGGCGAGGGAATCCTTGAAATTGCGCAGGTTTTCATTGCCCAGAAGAGTCATGGTGTAGGCATTGGTGTATTTTGAAGGATACTTTTCCAACAGATCGAGATATATTGCTGCACCCTCTTCCGACTTGCCTTCTTCCAGATAGATGCTCGCGAGCCAGTCCTTATACCACACATTGGATGAATCCGCCTTTGCAGCGGCTTGCATGCGTTTCTCTGCTTCGCCAAGATTGCCTTTCAGCGAGTTGCAGATGCCGAGGTAATAATTGACGGCATCGTTTCCGGGATATTTCCTGTCGATGTATTCAAGTTGGCTCTTGGCAGAATCGACATCCCCGGATTGTAATGCCATAACTGCTTGCAGGACAACGGTTTCTACTACAGATCGGTCTCTGGCGGTCTGCGCGTTGATGTTTCCCGTGGCAATCAAAGCCAGGGCGTATATAATGATTATTATTCTTTTCATCCCAGGGGCTTCATACAAAAATAGTGCTTTTTTATCTTTAATTCGCTATTTTTGCGAATACAATTATTTTGTGATGCAACTTTTCAAAAGCAAGGTGCATCTTAAAAGTCGAGAACGGGAAACCGGCAAGGCTACAGGATCCGTGACTCCGGTCACCATCGAGCAATGCAAGAATGGTGACAGAAGAGCGCAGAAGGCTCTATATGATGCTCTTTCAGCCAAAATGTTCGCAGTTTGCCTGCGGTATATGGGTGGGGACAGAGAGGCGGCTGCGGATATTCTTCAGGATGGTTTCGTGACCCTGTACACTAAGCTGGACAGTTATTCGGGAGAAGGTTCTTTCGAGGGCTGGGCCCGCAGGGTCTTTGTCAATACGGCACTGATGAGTTTGCGTAAGAAAGACGTACTCAAGCAGACAGAGGATGTGGATGCAGCATGGAATATCTGCGCTGACACCCCTACACCAATAGAGAATATAGGCTACCAGGAGTTATGCAAGATGATTGCAGCCCTGCCGCCAGGTTTCCGGACTGTCTTCAACATGTACGTTGTCGAGGGCTTTTCGCACAAGGAAATAGCTGAAGCTCTCGGAATCTCGGAAACCACATCGCGTTCGCAGCTCCAGAGAGCCCGGACACTGCTGCAAAACAAGATCAAAGAAAAGTTTTAAGATGCAAGAGGATTTGATACGCTCCATTTTGGAAGATGCTCAGGAACCTGCTCCAGCAGGGGCCTGGAAAGACATTTCTTCCAGGCTCGACGCCATTGCGTCAGGATCGGCCTCTCCGGTTGCAGCCCGCTCGTTCAGGCGTGTCTGGGCCTGGGGCGGTGCAGCGCTTGCAATGGCTGCTTCCATTGCACTTGGAGTGTTTTTCCTCGGCACACGCGATAATGGCTCCGGCGTGGTAGAACTTGCTTCCGGAGAGTCTCTGGT
>CACXHM010000026.1 GCA_902767465.1 uncultured Bacteroidia bacterium | reverse complement strand
TGACGGTAATATATGTGGGAGAGGCATTCTCTACCGAGAGCGTGAATGTAACTTCCAATCTGCCGTTCAACAGCAATGCAAAACTGGTCGGTGGAAACGGAACGGAATTTAATGACAGCAAGTGCGGTTACGAATACCTTTGCGTTGATGAACCCGGTCATCCCGGATATCTTACCCTTAAAAAATGAATAAACAGTTTATAGAAATACTCTCAGCAGCTTTTGCCCTGATGGTGATTTCCTGCTCCGGCGGAAAGGAACCCCAGCCTGCCCCGGCTCCCAAGCCGGGGGGAGGCGAGGATTTCTCCGCATTTGCAGGCCTGTCCGGCGGTGACACGCCTCGATATCGCAATGTGGGATATTACGAGACATCAACTCCGACCGGCATCGACTCCTGCACGGTTGACTGGACCGTGGCACGTTTTCCGGTAAACATGAGCATCTGCACTTCCGGAAACACGCAGTGGGTGGCCTACTACAATCCCAACCACCAGATGACCATAGCGCAGCGAGCCCTTCCTGACGGAGCGTGGAGGTATTGCGTGCTTGACGAGCAGGTGAAGTGGGATTCGCACAATGCCATCACCATGATAAGGGACTCAAAGGGAGTGCTTCACATATCCGGAAACATGCACGCCAGTCCTCTGGTGTTTTTCGAAACGGACGAAAGCGGTGATATCTCGACGCTTCGCCGTGTTAAATCGCTCACCGGTGCCGATGAAGTCCATGTTACCTATCCGAAATTCATCCGTCTGAAGGACGGAAGGATACTCTTTCATTACCGCACCGGAAGCAGCGGCAGCGGAGAGGAAATATACAATGTGCTGGGCGAAGACGGCAGGTGGTCGCGGTATCTCGACAAGCCTCTGACTGCCGGAAGGGATGCGGCAGGCACGACCATGAACGCTTATATGCTGGACCCGCAAACGGATCCCGCTGGCAACTACCACCTTGTGTGGGTGTGGCGCAATAAATACGATTGTTCTACCAATCACGACCTGAGCCATGCCTGGAGTCCTGACCTCAAGACCTGGTATTCCCAGTCCGGAAAAGAGGTGGCTCTTCCTATCAGTGTGGATAACAAAGACCTGATTGTGGACAATGCCCCCGTAAAGGGAGGAATGCTCAATGGTGGTCAGAAACTTGGATTCGATGCGCAGGGCCGGCCGATGATCTCCTATTATAAATATTCCGAAGACGGAAATTCCAATTTCTACCTTGCCCGCTGGGAAAATGGTGCCTGGAAAAAGGTTCAGATTACCAATACGGGCTGGAGATGGGATTTTGGCGGCGGCGGCACAATTCAGACACAGATGAATGTAGGTGTTCCGGTTCAGGAACCCACCGGTGAAATAACGGTGGTCTGCTCCCGCTATTATCCCGAACTAGGTGCCAAAGCAAGCAGGGAAATGTGGCTGGACGGAACTACTCTCGAATTCATCAAGGAAGCTTCGGTGCGTTCCGCTGCAGCCAGGTGGCCTTCGTGGGTCGGACGCCTGCAAACGGAGACAGATGCAAAAATCAATGTCCACCGCGCCGAGGACCTTGGTGACGGAGGCTACATCCTGCGTTGGGAAGCTATGGATTCCAACAGGGATTCTATGCGTACGGTAGGACCGCTCTGCGACAGCACACGGCTTATGGTTGTTAAAACTTTCGACAAATGAAAAGATTATTTGCCATAGCAGCTGTCTGCACCATTCTGTCATGCTCTGCTGAAAAACAAGACACGATGGTGGAATTTGAGTTGTGTGCTGCATTCGACGTTCCTACAAAACTTCACCTCGAAGGTACCGACGCGCCTCTCTCTTCCTCCCGCTATTGGAAGTGGAGCGAAGACGATGCCCTCATGCTCACGTATTCCTACGGTGGTGAACTGCAGACTTGCAGTTCTTCATCGATGAGATTCGGTTCCGACGACGGGAAATATGCCTTTTTTACTTTCAATATTCCATCTTCTGCACGAGTTGTCTCCATTGAATATGGCTCTGATTCGGCTTACGGGAAAACCTGTGATTTCACTTCGGATATTTCCGGAGAAATGGTTTTTGCCCGGGCAAGTGTGTCCGGAGAACCGGGAGAACCGAATTTGCCCGTAGGGGTTCTGCAGCAATGCTGCTCATATTTGCAGATCAACCCGGTTGTAACAGGGAAGGTGGTGCGAAGCATTACGGTTTCCGGAACGGGACTGACAGGTGCCGGGAGCGGTGCCGGAAAGATTACGATCCCTCTGGACAAGATGCTTCCTTTCTGGGTGGCGGTATGCAACGAAGCTGCCGACGTGGTGGTCGAGGCTGTTGACAGCGGCTCCGGCACCACCGTATTGGCAACCCTTGACGACCTCGGAAAGGGCAGTTGCCAGATGTATGAGATAAGTTATAAACCAATAATAGACTATAGACAATGAAAAAAGAAGAACTTTACATGAGGCCCGAGGCGGAGCCTATCCGTCTGTTGCCGGATGCGCCATGTATGCTGACGACATCCGCAAATGTTGATGATTATTCCGATCCCTTTACTGTGGGAGAAACCTGGTAAAAAGAAAAGGAGGTATATCATGAAAAAGATACTTTATGTTCTGCTTGCGTTGACTCTTTCCGCAATTGCTTTCTCCTGCTCAAAGCTTGAAACTGAACCGCAGTCCGAAGAGACCGCTTCCCTTGCGACTTCTCTCAAATTCAAGGTTGATGTTACTGCTCCTTTTACCAAGGCCGGTGTCAAGACCGCATGGGCCTCGGGAGACAATATCGTTGTTTTCTTCAATGGTAAGGCAACGGCATGGCTCACCCTTTCCTACAACGGCACGGCGTGGAGCGCATCGGCTGTAGAGGGTGACGTGGATGCTGCAGTGGCCGGAGCTGCCGGCGTTTTCGATGCCGTTTACACTCCTTTTGCGACCGCATCGGTCACATCGAACGGTGACGACACCTATACCGTAGGAGGAGCGGACGCTTTCTTCCTTTCCGCAACAAATGCCGCCTATACTTACGATGCCGGCACGGTCGTGCTGAACATTTCCCTTGCTTCTTC
>CACXHM010000025.1 GCA_902767465.1 uncultured Bacteroidia bacterium | reverse complement strand
GACACGCCGGCGCCGAATTCAATATACGGCTGACCCCCCAGTGAGGAAGTCCCGTTCGGGAACAGCATCGGAGAGAGCATCTTCGAAAGAGGGTGTCTCCTTTTTTAATCGTGACTCAACTTGAAATAGGTTAGATCGGCACTCCCCGAAGTGGTTGTGGCCGCATTTCCCCCACAAAACTGGAACTTCAATACTGCAGGCTTTCCTACTTCAAGAATATAGGGTTTGTCATATAACGACACTGTCTGGCCATGGAACATCTCATTCCACTTCTTGAAATGTTCTGAAATATGTATGGTGCCGAAAGTCCTTTCGGTTTTCCGGACGGCGAAAAACTGAAGGAACCACTGATTGCCCAGATCTCCAGGCTCATTCTGATAGTATGGCGCAGGCCCTAGCCTCGGATTCACGACAACCGTATAGGTATCCCCGTCAAGCGTATACTCTCCAGCATTATAAGGTCCTAACCAACTGCCGGGACGTTCTTTGGTCAACCAGCTGTCCATGATGTAGAATTCTGCATGGACATAAGGGTCGGCAATCCACCCATGTACACCTACGTATCCATACGAGAGCTCCTTTAATCCGGACTTTGTAAACTTATAATCCAGGACATAATTCTTGGAAGCCACATCTACACCATCGCCTTTGATGCCATAATCCAAGCCCTGCTCCGCCATGAAAGTCTTTGTGTCCTTCCAGTTTACCATGAATGTGCCGTTGGAATAAAAAGAAGCGGTGGCGCCAATTCCGTTTTCAGTCAACAATTCATATGACCAATCGCCGATTGAACCTGACTTGTTGCCTGATACCTGAACAAATTCTCCCTGATGTCCCATGGAGTCCCAGTCGATTTCTTCCGGGCCTTCGTTTTTCTCGGGCTTACAGGCAAACGCCAACACAAGCGCCGCAAACACGAATAATACTTTTTTCATAGAATAATGATCGTTTTCTTTCAGTATAGTGCAAAGATAACTATTTTCTTGGTTCGCCAGCTACGGTCAGGATTGATCCAGGACGGCTCTGTTCGTTATCAATACCCGAACACCTGGTCGAATTCCGCGCCGCCGGCACCTATCCGGAAGGTGTGGACCTCACGGGAGGAAGGTTTGACGGCTATCATGTCGATGCAGAGGTTCTGGCGGTAGTCGAAGAAGGCATGGAGGTTGCTCGGCAGCATCCAGGCCGTTGTGCAGGAACCGTAGCCCTGCGTTACAAAGTAATTCACTCCGTCGCATCGGGCATAGTCGTTGGTGTGGCTGTCGCCGGTAATCATTGCAACGATGGTGCGTTTCTGCGCGTATTCCGAAAGCAGTCTCATGAGGGCATCGTTTGCCTTCTGCGTTCCCGGAGTGGGATGGCTGGTGGTCCAGCGGCCCATCGGATGGGGCATGTAGTGCGACAGAACTATCACCTGCGTATCGGCGGGAGTTTGTTCCAGCAGGTCTGCCAGCCAGGCGACTTCCTCCTCGCCGAACAGGTAGTAGTCGTCTCCGATGGTGCGGCTAGTACTGCTGTTGAGGAAGATGATGCGGAATCCTTTATCCGGAACGTCGTAATAGCCGTAGGTCCGTCCGGGCACCAGATGGAGGTTCCCCCCGGCGCGATCTTCCCATGGTTTCTGGAAGAGGTCCTGGAGCTCCTGTTCGCTGTGGTAACGGCCTTCGCCGGCATCCCAGTCATGGTTGCCGGGAGCGTATATCCACACGCCGTCGTACTTGTCCATCTGCTCACGGGTGTTCTTAAGTATCCAGCCGGCATATTCCGCGTCCACCGTCGCCGGATAAGCATTCAGGCCGATATCTCCGAGATTCACCATGAAGTCGGCGCCGAACATCTTTGCTGCCGTAATCCCATAGCCTATATGCTTGTAGCTGAAGCGCCGGGCGGTATGCACATCGGTAAGGATCGGGAACACCAGCGTGGCGTCATCCCCCTTCCATGCGGCATAACGGGTATAGGCCTCACGGACCTGCGGCTTCACGAAGCGCTTGCGGCTGGTAATGCGGTCGTCCCTGTAGTATGCACTGGGGTTGAACTCCCTGCTGTGTATGGTAGGCGTGCCGTAGCGGAATATCAGCGACTGCCCCTTGTCGAAGTCGAAATACTCTATCCGGATATTGTGCCGGCCCTTGCAGAGGGGTTTGGAAGCCTTCTTCTCGATCGGGCCGTGAGCACCGTCGTTCACGATCAGCAGTTCGCTGTCGATATACAGTCTGCTGCCGTCGTCGGTGGTGAGGACAAAGTTGTACTCCTCGTCGGCCGGAACCTTGAGCGTAGTTTCGAACAGCACGCAGAAGTGGTCTTTTGAATCATCCAGGCCGCTCAGGTCCAGATTCTCCTTGGCCCCCGCAAGCGCCGGTCCGCCCAACGTGGAGAAGTCCGGCAGATACCGTTCCGGCCAGTCGTACCAGACCTGGTATTTTACAGGCGGAATACCGGAACAGGATGCAAGCAGGAGCAGCAGCGGAAGGATAGGAAGATACTTTTTCATAAAGACTAGAATTTGAATTCGGCGCCTATCTTGACGGCAAAGTTGGATGTCTTGAGGCGGCTGAGCACGTTCTTGCCGAACTCGGATTCCGACTCTACCACAACTATGCGTTCATCCCGGTGAGTGGCACGCCAGTAACAGTCGATCCGGATAAACCGAAGGATATTCGACACGCCGGCGCCGAATTCAATATACGGCTGACCCCCCAGTGAGGAAGTCCCGTTC
>CACXHM010000024.1 GCA_902767465.1 uncultured Bacteroidia bacterium | reverse complement strand
CGGTAGGAGGCGTAGTTGTGGGTAACCGCGTTCCTGTTGAATTCGTCGGAAGAATGCCAGACACCTTCATATTGGAAGCCCCAGAGGGAGTTCAGAGGGTATCCGGCTTTGTAGCCATACATCATATACCCTTCCACATCTTTTACAAGAGCGACATAGTCTTCTTTTCCGATGTCGCTCACCATCTGGTCGTTATGCGAGATGGTAAAGGAAGTTGTCCAACCGAAGCGCTGACGCTCAATGTTATGGGTGTCCAACGAGAACTCAAATCCCTTGTTGGAAGTTCTTCCGAGGTTTACGAAACGGGACGTGTACCCGGTGCTTGCCACGGTGGTGACAGACAGCAGCAGGTCGCGGGTCAGGGATTTGTATGATTCAAGAGTGGCGCTGATGCGGCCATTGAAAAAAGAAGCCTCGATTGCGCCGTTGTACATCAGGGTTTTTTCCCAGGTAAGATCGGGATTTGCAAGACGCGAAGGATAAAGGTTTGCCTCCTGCACCCCGTCGAAAATATAATAGCTCGTAGATGACGAATAAGCCTGAAGCGAACGGTATGCCGAGATGGCATCGTTGCCGCTGAGTCCCACGCTCCCCCTGACGGAGAGGTCCTTTATCCATCCCGCGCGGCGAATGGGAGCAAAGGTCTTGGCGTTCCATTTGAGAGCAGCGGACGGGAAGAATCCCCATTTGTGGTTTTCAGCAAAGCTCGAAGATCCGTCCAGACGTCCGGTAACGGTGAGATAATATTTCTTCTTGTAATTGTAATTCAATCTTGCAAAAGCCGACTCTTTCACCACATGTGTTTCACTCGAGGAGACATTGTAGTTCTCCTTGCTTCCTATGGCGTTCAGGTTCTTCCATTTAAGATTGTCCGACACCAGACCGTCGGCGGCAACCGCCATGGTCTCCACATCTGTTTTAGAAGACGTGAACCCGCCCATAAGGTCGAAGTTATGAATCTTGCGGATGCTTTTGTTATAGTTGGCAGTCAACTCTCCGGTGAGAATCATGCGCTGCCATTCATACCGGTATGCATATGCACCGCTGCCGGCAATGTGTCGGGTTGGAAGCGTGCTCGGCTGGAACTGATAGGTGTGGATGAAAGACCGGTAGGGCGTGAGCTGGGCATTTATCCTCAGTCCATCCACTGGTTTTGCTATCAGTTTCACCGCATCGGTACGGGAATAAATCCTGTCGGTATTCTCGATGTTGTTGACCCTCTGAACCGGGTTGTTGATCGTGGTGCCGCCGTCCACAAGCGGGTTGGTGTAGTCATCGACCCCGATCAGCGGCGACAGGTAGATGGCTCCGTTGGTGTAGTTGGTACCGGAAATAATGGCAACGTTCTTGTCCTGGCGGCGGGAGGAGATACTCATGTTGTAGGTAAGTTCCAGCCATTTGTTGAAAGTCTTGATGATCTTCGTATTGACCGACAGTCTGTCATGGGCCGTGGCCTTCACGATTCCCTCCTCAGAAACCCAACCCACGGAACCATAAACGTTCAGATTCTTTGAAATATTCTGGCTGAGGGAGACATTGGCGCTTTTCATGAAAGCGGTGCGGGTAATTTCCTTTATCCAGTTCGTGTCGGCACCGTCAGGGTCATAGGTGTAACGTTCCCCGATCTCAGTATCGCCTGCTATATAACGGTTTACATAGTAACCGTCGTTTTTGTACTGGATATATTCCTTCGCATTCATTATGTCGAGATTCCTCGCGAGACGGGAAATCCCGTACTTGAAACTGGCGTTCAAGGAGACTTTCGATGAAGTGGCCTTGCGCGTCGTAACCAGGATTACGCCGTTGGCTCCCCGCGAACCGTAGATAGCGGTGGAAGAAGCGTCTTTTAGAACGGAAATGGATTCTACGGTGGCAGGATCTATGTCTCCTATGTCGTTCACGGCATCGATTACCCCATCCACCACGATAAGCGGTTCATTCGATGCGTTTATGGAACGCGATCCACGGATTCGTATGGATGTGGCTGCTCCCGGGGCTCCTCCCGTAGTCATCACATCCATTCCCGCTACCTTGCCCTGAAGCGCCTGGTCGATATTGGCGAGACCTGATTCTTCGATGTCCGACATCTTTACCGTAGCGACAGCCCCGGTAAGATCGCTTTTTTTAGAAGTGCCATAACCTATTACCACCACATCGTCAAGATAATTGTTGTCGGGGAGAAGGTTCACATCCAGAGAGGTTTTTCCCTTTACAGGCACTTCCTTGGTGACATAGCCGAGGAATGTAAAAACCAGCACGTCGTTGCCGGCCACCTTTATGGAATAGTCACCGTTAAGTCCGGAAACAGTGCCGGCACTGCCGTTCTTGGCTTTGATCCCGGCACCCATAAGGGCCTCTCCCATTTCGTCCACAATACGGCCACTGACAGTCACAGTGGCATTGCTGTCCTCTTGCGGTTCGGGAGGAGTCTGGGGTTTACTTTCTGCCGGAGCAGGTTCTTCCAAGGTTTCCGGAACAGTTTTGACGGTTTCCGGCCCGGAAGATTCCATTTTTCTGGTCTCGGAAGGAACCACCTTCGAAGCCTTGCTCACTATTATCATTTTGCCACGGACCTCAAAGTCCACATCCTGCCCGAAGAAAATGGTGCTGATGGCATCGTCGATGCTGCCGTCCTTGATGCTGACTGTCGGCACCGTGCGTTCCACATCCACGACATCGGAGGCAAGTGAGAAAGAATAGCCATATTCACGCTGCAGCTGCTGCATCAGATCGCCGACAGTGGCACCGTTACGGTTCAATGTAACCGTCTGCGCACCGGCAAACATGCATGCAAACATGCCGATTAACAGAAAAAACTTCTTCATATCCTGTTCCTGCTGATCTTGATGGTGCCGTTCTCGCGGGAAATGTTCATGCTGCGGTCGGCATTAAAGGTTAATAGCATGTCATCGAGTGTTTCGCCATTCACGAAAGACGAATAAAAACGCCTGTCGGCAAGGCTTGGGTCAGTTATTATTATGTTCACGTCGAGCCTGCGGCCAAGTTCGCTGACAATATCGCAAAACCTGCGGTCGAGGAAAACGAAAGCCTCCTCTTTGGCAGCTTCTTCACCATAATTGGTAGCGTTGAATTCGCTGATGCGTGTTTCCCCGTTCTTACGGTCCACCTTTACCACATTGCCGGGAGTAAGCGAAATGGTCTGAAGAGGGGTCTGGGATCCGCTGCGTCCTTCCAGTTGTACGCTGCCCTCCACCAGGGCGACCTCCGCCTCGGAATCCTCAGGGAAAGCCTTGATATTGAATTCCGTTCCGGTAACCCTCACGTTCATGACTACGGTAGACATGATGAAGGGGCACTCGGGATTCTTAGCGATGGATGCATAGCACTCTCCGCTCAGGTAAACCTCCCGCGTCCCGCCACGGAACTCCGACGGGTAGATGAGGGAACTTCCGCTTTTGAGAATAACCACCGAACCATCGGGAAGAACTACCTTTTCGGAACTTCCGCGACGGGCGAACACTTCGCGGAATTCCACCGCCGAAGGCTCTTCAGCAACCGGACGGACCCAGTAACCAATGAACAGTGCCGCTGCGAACACTGCGAAAACAAGGGAGACGTTGAGCCATGTGCTGAATTTCCGTCTGCGTCCCGCGGTGCGCGACTGCAGGTTCAGCCTTTCGGCGCATTTTGCAAAAGCCTCATCGGCGAGTGCATCATTGCGTTTGTCGATGCGGTCGAACAGGACATTCATGCCGGCAAGGTCTTCTTCCTGCTTGTCGGCAGAAGAAAGCCACTGCTCCACGGCATATGCCTCGTCGGGAGAGCAATTGTCGAGAAAATACTTCTCCAGCAGTTTGGAAGTTACTTTCATATCGTTACCATTATATCTTGTTCATATTCAGCCTGAGCGTACGCAGGGCAAGTTGTATATGTTTGTTGACGGTTCTGGGCGATATCCCCAGCCTGTCGGCTATTTCCTGTATTTTAAGTCCCTCTCGACGAGAGAGGATGAACACCTGACGGCGTTTTTCCGGCATAGCCTCCACGATCCTTTCGGCAGTCTTTCGCAGTTCCTCCATTTCCGATGCATCTTCCTCCGGGGTATCCTGCAGTTGATACAGTTCGTCACCAGCCAGTCCGCTTATGAGTTTTTGCACCGTAACCTCCTTGCGGAACCAACTGCAAACCTCCCGTCGCGACAACAGGAAAATGTATCCTCTTATGGGACGCGTGGCATCGAGCGATGCCCGGTAAATCCATAACTTGACAAATACGTCCTGCACAATGTCTTCGGCTATCACCCTGTCTTTCACGAATCCTTCGACAAAAGCAAGCACCGAAGGATAATACATACGGAAAAGCCCCCTGAAGGCTTCAGTATCCCCTGCCTTGATTTTATCGACGACAAAGTATTGATGGTTATCTGCCATAGTGCCGTTTTAACATTGTTAAAAACGAATCAAATATAATAAATGCGTAATTTTTTTTCAACTATTTTTATTACGCGAACTTGCACGTTTCACCGTTTATTATTGTAGATTTGTGTCCGCATTTTTAAACGCAAAATCATGAAAAAGACCACATTGTTTCTATTACTTGTACTGTCCTCCTTTTCACTGAAAGCCCAGCGCAACTATGATGTGGCAGCATATCTGTATCCCGCCTATGTGTCGGACGACGTGCGTCTGCGTCCGTTTTGGCCAATGGGCATCGGAGAATGGGAGACGGTAATGACCATGCAGCAGCGAAACCCGGGCCACTATTGGAACCGGCATCCGCTCTGGGGCTACGTCAACGAAGCGGATCCTGCGGTGATGGAAATGGAAATAGACCAGGCGGCCGGACATGGCGTAAACGTCTTCATCTTCGACTGGTACTGGTTCGACGGACGGCCTTTCATGGAGACAACCCTTACAAACGGCTTTCTGAAAGCACGGAACCGCGACAGGATGCAGTTCTATTTGATGTGGGCCAACCACGATGTCAAGAACTATTGGGACACCCGAATCGCAGCCCTGAAGGAGCCTAACGTGATATGGCGCGGAGCCGTCAGCCGGGAAGAGTTTGAGAGAATATGTCTTCGCAACATCGAAATGTTTTTCAAACAGCCGAACTACTACAAAATAGACGGGAAGCCCGTATTCATGATATATGAAGTGAGCACTTTCATCGACGGCCTCGGCGGAGTGGAGCAGGCTGCGGACGCACTCAAATGGTTCCGTAAACAGGTCAAGAAAGCCGGTTTCCCGGATCTTGAACTTCAGTTCACCATGTGGAAAAAGCAATTCAACTACAGCGGTTTCGACGATGCGAAGAAAGATAACCCCCGCGACAAGTTCATCAGGGACCTCGGTTTCAACAGCATGTCCCACTATCAGTTCTGTCACTTCATAAATGTGGATGACGATTATTCCGTGATTCTCGAAAAGGCTTACGCTGAGTGGGAACGTCTGGAGGCCGAGTTTTCCATCCCATATTATCCTCACGTGAGCATAGGCTGGGACAACAGCCCGCGTACCTCGAAAAGCGCCGTCACTCGTAACAATACCCCGGAGCGTTTCGAAGATGCATTGCGCAAGGCGAAGGCTTATGTAGACGCACGGCCGGGGCTTCATCCCCTCATCACCATCAACAGTTGGAACGAATGGACGGAGACCAGCTACCTGCAGCCCGACGACGTTTATGGGTACGGCTATCTGGACGCCGTGAAACACGTTTTTATCGATGACAATAAATAAAGATTCACTGTTTATGATAACAAAATCCGGCATACTCTGTCTCATCGTTTCGGCAGTCGCATTACTGTCTTCCTGCACACATTTCGAAATCTATACAGCGGGAGAAGCAGTCCACGCAATGCGCTACGGAATAGATACGGACTTTCCCGTTTCCGGGGCAGTCGCCCTCAGCGGATGCAGGAGCGTACGGTTTGCCATCCGTGCGGAGCAAGACATTCCCACCGTCCGCAAGCAGGCGAAGGAAGCCCTGAAAGAGGGTTTCTGGTGCATAGTGAACATCTGCAATGACTCCCAGGGCCTCTGGATGAAATGTGCCCGCACTTTCCGTGGGTTTCCCGCCAAGCTCATCCTCGAGTACAGCGTGGTGAACACCGATGCGAAGATAGCAAACGACGCGTTCATAGCCACCGTGCGCTCCACCGGAAAAGGTAACGCCCACAGGGTGCTCGCGCTCACCAGGCAGGACGTCACAGACGAACAGCAGCGCAGCGGCATAGGCGCCGCCCTCAGCCATGCCTCAGAAATGCTCTCTGCAGCCGAATACAAGACCGATTTCAGTTTTACCTACACATCTGTGAACAAGGCCCAGGTCATTACCGACGTGGCATGCAGCGGACCGGAGGATATCTTCGTGATCTATGAAGCTGTCCAGGCCCACGGTAATCCCGTAATAATCACGGTAAAAGATACCTCCGCAGCCACCGCATGCATCCGCGAAGGCTGGCAGTACGCCCTCACTGCCTTCGTTCCGGACGGGGACGGGGCTTATCTCGACAGCGTTGCCGGAGCATTTGCAGAAGCACAGGGCGGGCACGAAGAGTTCGTGAGCACCAGGATAAGTCCCGACCCCGAATACCGGCTCAGCGTTAACGGGGAGGACATTCCCCTGTACACCGCTAAATCTGAGCCCTTCGGCGGCATCTACTATTTCTGTAATTTCGACCTGGACGAACCCGCATCCGTCAAGGTCTCAAGCAGGGCTTCCCTTGAAAAAGTGGAGATGCTCCCCGCGCTCTTCCCAATAGAAAGGGATTCCGACGGGGCCGTCAGTTTCACCATCGACCGCCCCTGCCGCATCGCAATCGAAAAGGACGGCAGAAACACCCCTCTCATAATCTTCGCAAATCCCCGCAGTGAGGTTCCTCAGGGGGATGACGTCATTTCTTTCGGTCCTGGCGTGCACCATGCCGGCATCATCCGCCTGGGCTCCGGACAGACCCTCTATCTCGCTCCCGGAGCTGTGGTGAATGCTGCCATTGAGGCTTCTGGCGATGACATCACCATCTGCGGCACCGGCATCCTCACCGGCGACGACTGGAAGCGTTTCAGCGGTCCCACCCTCGACATGCTCAATTTCAAGAACTGCAAGAACCTCACTATCAAGGACGTAACAGTCACCAATCCCTGGCGATGGACTACATTCCTGCTGAACTGCGAGAACGTGCTGATAGAGAACTTCAAAACCGTATGTTCCAACATGATAAACGACGACGCCCTCGACCTCTGCAACTGCTCGAACGTGGTGGTGCGGGACTGTTTCCTGCGCTGCAAAGACGACAACATTGCAATCAAGGGCATGGACGTTGCCGGCCTTCCATGCGACAACATCCTCATAGAGGACTGCCAGCTCTGGAGCGACAACGCAAACAATTTCCGCATAGGATACGAATGCGATGCCCCTTACTTCGCGAACATCGTCGCCAGGAACCTCGACATCATACACTACTCCCACCTCTACAGGCCTGCTTCATATTTCTGGTGCAACGCCGTGTTCTGGTTCCAGCCTTCCGGCCGCATGGCCATCCGCGACTGCCGGTTCGAGAATATCCGGGTGCACGCCGACGGCGGCAACATCATCATGATAAAAGCTGAATCCTGCGTCTGCAAGGGTCCTTCCGGAGACTACAGCGAAGGCGGCTCGCTGACAAATATAGTGATAGACGGACTCTCCGTCACGGGCAATCCTGACGGGTTTGTGGGCAACATGGATTTCAAGGGATGGTCGGAAGAGCAGAATATCAGCGGTTTTGAACTGCTCAACTGCAGCTATTTCGGGCAGCCGGTAAGCCTGTCCTCAGATTTCGTCTCTGTCAGGGAGTTTGTCGAATAAGGGCGTCGGCCTCCGACATCCTGCTCTGAAGGATGTCCGACTTGTAAATAACGGGGCGGTCGGCCTTCGAGGCATCCAGCACGAATACCTGAAAGGTTTCTCCCCCTTCGTAGACGCGTACTACTATGTGGCCGCTGGGTTTCAGCCTTGCGATCCTCTCGGGACCAAGTTCTTCATCGGCCAGGTCCAAAGTGCGATAAATGTCGCGCCGGCCGGGGTAGACGGGATCTGAAAGCCGGTCCACCACCGCAGGGTCTGGCTGCCAGGGATGCCAGCACGACACCAGGGCCACATCCGGTCCGAGCGTCCACAGGAAATCGGGATTGGTGGTGTCGAATCCGCCATGATGGTCGAGTTCCATCACGCTCACCCTTCCAACCAGCGGGGCAATCTGGGACTCGAAATTGCGCGGCGCAGGATGATGCTTTTTGTAATTGTTTCCGCAGAAATCCCCCCCGTTATAGTATTTGAACGGGCCGTAACGCATTGTGAACACGCAGCTCATGGTGTTTTCATCATGCTTTTCGGGCTTGTATTCCTTTGGCCACAACGACCTTGTCCTGCGGAAAAGCCCCTTGCAGGCCATCCGCGAACGGGCGGCGATGTTGTAAAATTCAAAATCGTATTTTCGCGGGCTATGCTTCAGGCGGAACTGCCGGCGGCTTCCGATCCGGAACGCTTCGACCCTTGTGCCGGATGCTTTGAGGCTGTCGCGGAAAGCGGTGTAGAAAGTCTCGAAATAGTCTGTTGCCGGGACTCCCCTGTCAACCAGTTTGCCGAATCTTATCCCGGCATCGGATACCGCCCTGATGCCCGAACGCTCCTCGGCGTTGCCCATGTGGTCTTCATGAAAATGCGTCATCAGCGCATAATCGAGATTCGTCGAAGGACTGAATGATTTTATGTAGTCGGCGATCCAGCCTCCGGGAGTCCTGCTGCGGTCCGGCAGATGCACGTCCACCCCGAACTTGCCGATGTCCCCGGCATCGCAGAGCATAGGCGTTCCGTCCGGAAGGATATACAGATGCGATTCTCCCATCCCAGTGGAAATGCTGTGCAGGTCCATCCAGCCCTCATGCCATTCCGGAAGGTACTCCTGGGCCGAAGCAACGGCAGCGGCCGCAAACATGGCCGACAAGGCCAGCACCTTGATTCTCAACATGTTATTTCTGCTTTTTCAGACGAGCGATCTCCTTCTTGGCCTTCTCGAAATCCTTTTGATACTCCGGGTCGGTCTGCAGGATGGAGAAAACCGACATTGCGATGATCCTCGACGCCCTCGTGTCGCTCATCCAATGGCATCCGGCTATCACTCTGGAATACGCGCCTTCATCAGCGCGTACGAAAAGCTCGGCCGACCGTTCGGGCCTGAGAGCGCTCATGATGCAGGCCAGACCATAGAAATTGGCCGAATGCCCCGAAGGATAACTTGGACTTATCGACATTCCTTCTTCGTACCAGGGAGTAAGGCTATGTTCACCATAGTAAACATAAGGACGGGTACGGTTATAATAAAGCTTGGCTTCGTCGCATCCATAGGTTCCGAAGCACTCCTGGGCCTTTTTCAACAGATGATGTGTCGCAGGCATCTCTTCCTTCGTGACAAGGCATCCGAAAGCCTCCGCAAAATTCTCGAAGACAGTATCGTCCAACATCTCGGCATCCTTGATGGCCTGTGCGCCGCGAGGAGTGTCACGCAGCAGCTTCGACTGCTGATAATAGTACTCATCCACAAGGAATTCCACGCTCCCGGGCGCCGGAGGGGGCGGCAGGAGCGTACGACTGCTTGCAAAAGCCTCCCTTGTCATATACGGAACCGGATCGAGTGGATGCAGGCTCGTTGGCTGCTGGGCATAGCAAAGGGTTCCGACGGCAAGGAAAACGGCAGCAATGGCTGTCTGGAGGAATCGTTTTGTCATAAATGGGTTTTCTTATAGTAAACGCGGCCGGGCGCGGCTTCGCGTAATTCTCATGGCCTGAATTCCTGACGGTTCACAATGGAACGGCCAAGGGTAAGGGAGTCGGCATATTCGAGGTCGTCCCCGAAACCAAGCCCGCGGGCCAGGGTGGAGATCCGGGCGGCAAGCCCTTCGATCTTCCGATATATATAAAAGGATGTAGTCTCCCCTTCCACATCTCCGCTGAGGGCGAGGATCACTTCAACACCTGATTGATTTTGCAGGCGTTCCACCAGTTTGTCGATACTGAGATCGCCGGGACCGATGCCGTTGATAGGGGAAATGATGCCGCCAAGTACATGATAAACTCCGTTGTACTGCCCTGTGGCTTCGATGCTCATCACATCGCGCACGCTTTCGACCACGCAGATCTGGCTGTGGTCGCGACGGCCGTCGGAGCAGATTCCGCACTGCTCGGAGTCGGCAATCATATTGCAGGTGCTGCAGTAGTGCACCTTGTCGGCAAGAGCATCGACCGATGAAGCGAAATGATGTATATTTTCAGAGGGCTGCCTCAAAAGGTGCAAGGCGAGACGCAGGGCGCTGCGGGCCCCGACGCCCGGCAGGGAACTGATAGCCTCGACAGCTTCCTGAAGGACCTTGGACGGGTATTCATTCATGGTTTCTGCACATCAAAGCATTTTCCGCAAATTTAATAAAATTGTGGCTATAATGAAAGATTTGCTTTTCTTGGGCCTAATCACTATTTTTGCAGCGCTTTATGCTTATGGGGATGTTTTGGTTTTGACAGCATCGATCAGGGCAGGCAAGCACGCCGGGCTTTCGAAGGCTGGCCCGTTAATCTCAACCGACAATAATTAGCTGGCAACAGCAACTATGCACTCGCTGCCTAATCTGCCAAGCGGATTGGCTTAATGGGGACGCCAAGGCTGCGTCACCCACGAGTATCCCTCCGGCTTTACGGCTTCTCTGTCCGGATCAAGGGGTATCATCCAAGAAGCCTGCACGCGGGGAGTTCCCTAAACTGCGCCAAGACCCAGGGAATAAGCGTCGGTTCGCCCGTCTTCCGGCAGGCCGCCGCCGACAATCAAAGGAAGAATAAGCGTGTAGAAAACCCGTTTTGGCTTTGTTTGGACGGCGGTTCGAGTCCGCCCATCTCCACTGGAAGGAGTAAGCGTCTCCGAGAGAATCCTATATTAAGAAAAATTATTACATTTGCAGGCTGCAAGCACCGGCTTCTCCGTGACGCCGGTATACCCGAAATATTAACCCTTCCAGCGCCAGTGCTGGCGCCGGGAACAAAAATGGAAGCGGAATGATCAGCATTTTCTACAGGCAAGGAGCTGACATTATGTTAAGCCAGCACGAAACGGAGTTTGCCAAACTTGGCAAAAAGAACGTGTTATGGATCGATCTTCTGTCGCCGACAGGAGATGAAAAGCGCGCAACTGAAGCCTTTCTGGGCACCGAGATCCAGAGCCGGGCCACGGCCGAGGAAATCGAAAGTTCATCCCGCTTTTCCGAAAACGACAAAGCCCTTTTCGCCAACACCAACTTCCTCTCCCCAGCCGATGACGAGATGGCCATCGACCCGGTATCCTTCATCCTTGTAGACGATACTCTCGCAACGCTGCGAGAAATTCCGCTACGGTCGTTCACATCGCTTCAACGACGCATTCAGGCTCGCCCGGCGCAGGTAAAGAGCGGATGGACCATCTTCCTTTCCATCATGGACCAGCGCGTCGACCTCGATGCTGATATCATCGAGCTGATGAGCAAGGAAACTTCGCAGTTCAGCAAGCGCATCAACCAGAAAGAAGATATCAACGAGGATTTCCTTCTGGACATCAATCAGTTGCAGGAGAACGCAATGTTTGTTCGCGAGAACATCGTCGATAAGCAGAGACTCGTTACCAACCTGCTTAAAAGCGGGCGCACTCCCGATGAGTATGATGCAAAACTGAATGTGCTCCTGCAAGATATCGGATCTCTTATCAACCATACGAACTTCATGTTCGAAAGGCTTGAATATCTGCAGGATACGGTCGTGGGTATCATCAACCTCGACCAGAACAACATCATGAAGATCTTCACCTTCATCAGCCTGCTGCTCATGCCTGCAACCCTTGTTGCAAGTTTCTATGGCATGAACGTCAAACTGCCGTTCGACGGATGGCGTTGGGCATGGGTGGCGCTGCTCGCCGTCATGGCCGGCATCGTGTTCGGCGCCTGGTGGATCTTCCACAGGAAAAAGATGTTGTAATTTGTCAGCGAACAAATCATCTGAACAATGAAAAAAATCTTCTGGTGGGCAGTCTGCACCATCGCAGCAATCTGCATCGCTGCCGCCTGCATCTGGGGCGGTGAGATCAGGACTCTCTGCACTGTTGAAGGCGTGGGTGACAATGAATACCTTTACACCATGGAATACAAAGCGTCCTACGATCTGGACGATCTGATTTCCAAGGACATTGATTCCAATGCAAAACTTCTGGAATATGTTATACACCGGATCGGAAAAGGTCTCCCGATCAAAATCAAAAGCTCACAGGTAGCCGACGGGGACGGTGGCGGCTCCCAGACCATGAACTGCACCAGTTTTCAAGCAGCCAAAGCGGATGGAAGCGGTTTTTGGTACGGACGCAACTATGATTTTTTCAAAAATCCGACATTGGTGACAATATCGCATCCCCGCAAGGGTTATTCTTCCATATCGGTCAGCGATATGTCGCACTTCGG
This sequence comes from uncultured Bacteroidia bacterium, assembly GCA_902767465.1. Taxonomy (GTDB): domain Bacteria; phylum Bacteroidota; class Bacteroidia; order Bacteroidales; family UBA932; genus Cryptobacteroides. Next base: position 7,137 of record CACXHM010000024.1, on the reverse strand, counting down.
ATATGCCCTGGACAAGCTTCCGGCAGGATTCCTGTCCCGTGTGAACTGCCTGGCGGCAATCTATGCTCCGGTTGACGGCATCAACGAAAAGGGGCTTTGCACATCGATAATGGCGCTTCCAAAGCAGCCTGCCCGCCAGGATAGCGGCAGACACAAGGTGGGCACCAGCGTAATCATGCGGCTCTGGCTCGACAGGTGCGCCACTGTGCAGGAAGCTCTCGATCTTGCCGCATCGCTGGACATCAGGCACGATGCCGCCGCAGGATCAGGATATCATTACATGATTGCAGATGCTTCAGGAGATTGCGCAGTGTTGGAATTCGACAAAGAAGACGGATGGAAAAGCATGATTGTACGAAAAGCCTCCGGAGAGAAATCTATGCTGGTGACGAATCATCTCCTGTCCGGGAAATACTACTCCACTGTTCCAGATGAAAAAGTGGGCAATCCGCATAGCAGAAGCTGGTGGCGCTACGAAACAGCATCAGCATATCTCTCCGGACACAACGGAACGTTAACTCTCGGCGAGGCCCAGGAATGCCTGTCGCTGGTGCACTGGAAAGATCTGGTTTGGGATAACGGCATGGTGGAAGATACACAGTTCAGCAATGTTTACGATCAGGCTGGAATTACGCTGTCGCTGCGCAACTGGAACGACTACGACACAACGGTAGAGTTCCGGCTGTAGATTATCGGGGAGCGTCAGACAGCCCTCGGGCAGCACCCGAGCCCGACTTGTCGCAAGAGCTGGTGAAGGTTATTACATCATCAACTAAATAAATGTTTGTCAACAAGTTAAGTATAGGCAAACATTTATTTTCGTTTTTACTCCCTGGTCAGTCTACCAACTATATGTTCTTTGTCTGTAATTTCGTGACCGCAGGCACCGGAAGATTTTGTTTCTATGGGAATCTGCCAAATGTGGAAACAGAAGAAAGATCGGGCGCCCACGAAACGACATGTATTTTATTTCAGATGCCGAAAAACTGTTCAACGAATCCGGTCCAATGTTTCATTTAAGCACCGAGCCTGTTGAGGATGCAGTCATATTTGAAACTGAAGACGATTACATAATGGTCAACAATTGAATTGCGATTTCTCTGCGACTTTCAGGCTGCGCCATGCTTGCCATGGCAATAATGTCCAACCACCTTCACTTTATTCTGGCAGGCAATCGGGAGGAGTGTCTCTTTTTCTTCGAGGAGTTGCGGTCGAGACTTCAAAAGGTGTTTGTCCGGAGAGGGAGAGGAGGGATTGTTTCCAGGATGAATCCGGGTCTGGTAACGATTTCTTCGCTAAAACAACTTCGCGATGAAATTGCTTATGTAATCCGAAACCCGTTCGTCGTAAGACAGGATGTTAACCTGTTTGCATACAGATGGTGTTCCGGTTATTTGTACTTTAATCCCCTCTTGAGCCCGAAGGGGGTACCGGCATCGGATTTAACCGTACGGAAACTGCGGGCATTTACCCATTCGAAAACAAATACTAATGTACCGAAAGGTATTTTAATTCATGACGGGATTGCTGATCCGGCATCATTCATAGATTACAAAAAGGCCGAATCATTCTTTGATAATGCTAGGCAATTTGTGATGTGGGTTCTCAAAAATGTTGAAGGACAGGTTGAAACATCCGCAAGACATGGAGAAATGCCGCATCTGAATGATGAAGAATTATTTGCCCTGTCCCGAAAACTGTGCAGACTGTTGTTCAAGGTTAATGCTCCGAAAGAATTACCGATTGAAGATAAAAAGAGGCTTGCATTGAAATTGAAAAACGAGTTCAAAGCCTCGAATGCACAGATCGCAAGGTGTTCCAACCTAAGTCTGGCAGATGTCAACGTACTGTTCCCGCTATCTGCCGGTAACAAACATTAGTTTCACCCGCGCAACCTCGGAACGGGCGCTGAAGCGTAGAAACAACGCCAGTTTCTCCACCGTGGCCACTAAACGAGCGCCGAAGCGTGGAAACAACGCAAGTTTCTCCCGGGCAGCCATGGAACAGCCACCGAAGCGTGGAAACAACGCCAACATCACCCCCGTAGCCACGGAACAGCCACCGAAGCGTGGAAACAACGACAGTTTCTCCACCGTGGCCACTAAACGAGCACCGAAGCGTGGAAACAACACAAATTGCACCCGCGCAACCACGAAACGAGCGCTGAAGCGTGGAAACAACGGCAGCTTCACCCCAGCATCCACCAGCTGGGTACGGAAGCCAGAAAGCAATCCGAAAAATTGATAGAAAAAATGCCGAAGGATGCACGGCGGATGAGATGTACCAAAACTACCGGGAAGCCAAAGTGTTTACATCAGCCAGCGCGAGACGTCACGTCCCGCAGCAAGGCTTTCACGGATGCTGGTAGAGGAAATATCAACCTGAGGGGCATTTATCAAAGTGACACGGCAACGCAGGTGGTGTTCACGGCAATATGCCTTCAGCGCAAGCAGAGCCCCGGCGGAGTCGAATCCCGGACGCGGATAAACCACTATATCGTACCCCGTCATAAGCCTTCGGAAAGACTTCCATCCTGGAAGTCCCGGAAGGTTGTCCGCACCGATTACCAGGGTAAAAATATTCCCAGGTTCCCTGCTGCGCAGCGCCTCGAGAGTCCGTATCGTATAATTCGGAGGATCCATCCCAAGTTCGATATCTTCAACCTTGACTTTCAACAGTCCATGCCGTGATACGGCTGCGCAGGCATCTTCATAGCGGCGGCGGGCATTCAAAGCCTTTGAAGGATCCTTGAAGGGATTCTGGGGGGAAACAATCAGATAGACCATGTCAAATCCCCCGTCCCCGCAAAGATACTCCATTATCGCCTTATGGCCGATATGAATGGGATCGAAAGACCCCGGATATACCGCAACCTTCATTTTGAAAGGAATTCGTCGACTATCTTTTCGGCATCGGCATAAGCTGTCGCAAGATCATCATTCACAAGCACATAGTCAAACTTGTCCTCGTAAGTCAGTTCTTCTGCAGCCTTTGCCACACGCTCCGCGATCGCCTCGGCGGAATCCGTGCCACGGCCGATAAGGCGCTGCCTCAGGACCTCAACCGACGGTGCTTTAATGAATACGGAAAGAGCCGCAGCGCCGAAGTATTTTTTCAGATTGACTCCGCCCTTCACATCCACATCGAAAATGATAACATGCCCGGCATCCCAGATACGTTGCACTTCACTTTTCAAAGTCCCGTAATAACGGTCGGTGTAAACCTGTTCGTATTCAACGAAAGCATCTTCAGCAATGAGCCTGCGAAACTCTCCGGCATCCAGAAAATAATACTCCACTCCATCACGCTCGCTTCCGCGCGGCGAACGCGAAGTTGCAGATACAGAGAACTCCATCTCGGGATGGAGTGCAAGGATGTGATTAACTATAGTGCTTTTGCCAGAACCTGATGGGGCGGAAAAAATGACTACTTTGTTGTTCATCACCTTAAAGATTTGCACAAAGTTAACAAATTCTCAAAAATCACAATCCTATTGCCAAATTTCAAATACTTATTTTTGGTCAAAATTTGCAGTTATGAAGCAATCTGAGTAATTTTGTTGCGCATAAATTAGACTAATTTTCACACAGCTATAATGGCACAAGTAGTTATCATGCCCAAACAGGGCCAGTCAGTGGAGAGCTGCATAGTCTCCGAATTCAAGAAGAAAGTTGGTGACACCGTCAAAGTCGGAGATATCCTTTTCGGATACGAGACCGACAAGGCCACCTTTGAAGAAGAATCACAGGTTGAAGGCACCGTCCTCGCAATATTCTGGAAAGATGGCGACGAGATTCCCGTCCTGCAGAATGTCATGGTGATCGGAGCGCCCGGCGAATCTTTCGCCGAGTTCGCACCGAACGGAACCGAAGCCGCACCTGCCGCAGGCGCAGCCCCTGAAGCCACCGCACCCGCAGCGCAGGAACCGGCAAAGCAGAGCGAAGCGGCTGAAGCACCTGCCGCAGCTGCCGCCCAGGCAGTAGCCGGTGCTCCCGCATCCCCCCGTGCACGAATGGAAGCAGAGCAGAAAGGCGTCAATCTCGACGCGGTTGCAGGATCCGGCCCTCACGGAAGGATCATCGCCCGCGACGTGGAAGCTGCTGCAGCGGCACAGGGCAAACTCAGCGGCCTTGCAAAAGCAAAGATGGCCGAGGGTGGCCTCGTTGCAGGCGAAGGCAGCGGACTTGCCGGCACCGTCAAGGGCCGCGACCTCAAGACATGGAAACCCAACCATACCGACATTGCCGGCGAAGGCGAGGAATTCGAAGTCGTGAAGATGAGCAACATGCGCAAGTTGATCGCGAAGAGCATGTACAATTCCCTGCAGAATTCCGCACAGCTCACCCACATGCTCGGCGCCGACGCACGCAAGATCCAGGCCCTTCGCAAGAAAGCGAAAAAAGCCCTCGAAGAAGGGAAAATCGATGCCAATATCACCATCAACGATTTTGTGTGCTTTGCGGTCATCAAAGCGCTTAAGAAATTCCCCAATCTCAATTCCCATTGCCTCGGCGACGCCATGCGCCTCTTCAAGAGCGTCAACCTCGGGTGCGCTGTCGATACCGAGCGCGGCCTGATGGTACCTGCCATCCTGAAAGCCGACGAACTCAACATCATCGGGCTCAGCAAGGCCCTCAAGAGGGCGGCCGACGACTGCAAGAAAGGCAGCATCAATCCCGACCTTCTTGCAAGCGAAGCTGCATCGTTCACCGTTTCCAACCTCGGAGGTTTCGGAGTCGAGTGGTTCACTCCTATCATCAATGTGCCGCAGAGCGCAATCCTGGGTGTGGGCACAATCGTTCCCCGTCCCAAGGATCTCGGCGGCGGCGTAACCGCATTCGTTCCGTATCTCGGACTCAGCCTCACCTACGACCACCGTGCAATCGACGGCGGCGAAGCGACCCGTTTCCTGAAACAGGTGGCAGCGGAAATAGAAACGTTGGAGGTAGATTTTTAATTTCAAACTATAATGGAACAGATTTTTGATTTAGCGATCATCGGAGGAGGCCCGGGCGGATATGTTGCCGCGGAGAGGGCCGGAGCCGAAGGTCTCAGCACAGTACTGTTCGAGCGCAAGAGCCTTGGAGGAGTTTGCCTCAACGAAGGATGTATCCCCACCAAGACCCTGCTCTACAGCGCAAAAGTTTACAATTACGCAAAAGAAGGTGATCACTACGGGGTTTATACCGAAAATCCCACCTTCAAGTATGGCGAAATAGTCGAACGCAAGAACAAGGTAGTAAAGAAACTGGTAGCCGGAGTAAAAGCCGCCATGAAGGCCGGCAAGGTCACCGTGGTGAATGCAGATGCGTGCATCGAGGGCCGCAGCGCCCAGGGTGTCACCATCAAGGCTGAAGGTGAAAGCTACACGGCAAAGAACCTTCTCATCTGCACCGGCAGCGAAGCGGCAGTGCCTCCGTTCCCCGGCCTCAAAGAAGCCGGAGACGTAATCGTCACCAACCGTGAAATCCTTTCCCTCACCGAACAGCCCAAAGAACTCGTGGTAATAGGCGGCGGCGTCATAGGAATGGAATTCGCAGCATTCTACAGCACTCTCGGCACCAAGGTTACCGTGGTCGAGATGCTTCCAAAGATACTCGGTCCCCTGGACGACGAAATCAGCGCCATGCTCCAGAAGAACTACGAGAAACGTGGCATCCAGTTCTGCCTCAAGTGCAAGGTAACCGGAATCGAAGGGAATACCGTCGTATATGAAGATCCGGAAGGAAAAGTATGCCGCGTGAGCGGAGACAAGATACTCGTGAGCGTAGGCCGCCGCGCCAACCTCCAGGGTTTCGGACTCGAGAACCTCGGTGTTGAACTCGCCCTCAACCCTGCCGGCCGTCCCTATGGCATCAAGGTAGATGAGCAGATGCGTACCAACATCCCCGGAGTGTATGCTGCGGGAGATGTCACAGGATTCTCGATGCTTGCCCACACGGCATCCCGCGAAGGCGAAGTCGCCGTCAACACCATTCTCGGCCGCAAGGACAGAATGCGTTACAACGCAATTCCCGGTGTGGTTTACACCAATCCGGAAGTTGCAGGCGTCGGAATCACCGAAGAAGAAGCCAGGAAGAAAGGCATCGACTACAAGGTCGCGAAACTCCCCATGGCCTACTCAGGAAGGTTCGTCGCCGAGAACGAAAAGGGAGAAGGCCTCTGCAAGATCATCTTCGGAGCCAGGTATCATGAGGTACTGGGAGTCCACATGCTGGGCAACCCCTGCTCCGAAATCATCAATGCGGCCTGCATCGCAATCGAGCAGGAAATGACTGCAGAACAGCTCAAAGAAGTGGTCTTCCCTCACCCTACAGTATCAGAAATTATTAAAGAAACAGTTTTTTCACTCAGATAAGCCATGCCCAAGTCACTTTACATCGACCCCGAAATCACGCTCCGTCCGAAAGAGCATGAGATAAAGTTCCCCGTAATTCCCGTAATGCAGTACAACAAGACTGTAAAACAGGAACTTAAAGACGGAAACTTCACCAAGGAGGATCTCCTCCGCATATACCGCGACATGTTCACCATCCGCGAATTCGAGACCATGCTCAACCTGGTCAAGACCACCGGAGGTTACAACGGAGTAGAATACAACAATCCCGGCCCCGCCCACCTTTCCGCTGGACAGGAAGCCGCAGCGGTAGGTATGGCTTATAACCTCGACACCGACGACTTCATCTTCGGAAGCCACCGCAGCCACGGCGAAATCCTCGCCAAGGGGCTTCGCAGCATCCAGATACTTCCCGAAAAAGAACTCAAGAAAATCATGGACGAGTTCTGGGGAGGTGCAACGGTTGCCGTAGCCAAGAAGGGCTACAAAGGCAAAGATACCAAGGAACTCGGAATCCGCTTCCTCCTCTACGGAGCCATGGCGGAGATCTTTGCCCGCACCACCGGATTCAACAAGGGTCTCGGCGGAAGCATGCACACCTTCTTCACTCCTTTCGGTATCTATCCCAACAACGCCATCGTGGGCGGAAGCGGTTCAATCGCAGTGGGTGCAGCCCTTTATAAAAAGGTAAACCGCAAAAAAGGCATTGTGGTCGCCAACCTCGGCGACGGTGCAATGGCCCGCGGCCCCGTGCTCGAAGGCATGACCTTCGCATCCATGGACCAGTTCCATACCCTCTG
>CACXHM010000023.1 GCA_902767465.1 uncultured Bacteroidia bacterium | reverse complement strand
CTCCTCCATCAGGGAAGAAAAAACCTCGCTTCGCGGAATCTCCAAAGGCTGTTCCACGAATATGTTGGTGGTCTGGTAGATACAGTTAAGGGTCCTTTTCCCCCGCACCGTCGGGTCTCCGTCCATCAGTACGTCGTACAGATAGAGCTGGAGGGCAATCTTCGGGCGATCCTTGTTATTGCTTCCAAACAGTTTGGCCACTATCTTATCTGCATTGGCATCGTTAATGACGACATCTTCTTTTTCAACTTTTCCCGTCTTGTAGTCGACGATGCGCACCGACCCTTCATCGAAACTGTCGAGCCTGTCGATGTAGCCCTTGAACCGGAATCCGTCGATGGTTTTCTCCTTCTTCCTTTCCAGTCCGAGGATGCGGAAGGAGGACTTCCCGTAGGTTCTCAGGAAGCTCAGGTCGGTTTCAAGGATCTTCTGTACGTAACGGCATACGAGCTCTTCGAATACCAGGTTCCTGCCCTCGACTACATCGCTGTGCAACTCGTCCATGATCTTGGACGATACCACGGAGCGGATGCGGTCCTTTTCTGCCAGAAGACCCTTTATATAATCTCTAGAAATCTGGTCCCTGCCTCCGTAGAGGGTCTGCATGCTTTCGTGGAGCACGGTTCCCATCATTCCTGCATCAAGCGATTCACTCACCTCCTCGGCGGGCGCCAGTCCCTTTATTTTCGAGTAGTAGAATTTTGCAGGGCAGGCAAGATAATCCTGAAGTCTGGACGCCGAAAGCGTGAAGTCCTTCCCGGCCATCACTTCAAGGTCTTCATCAGTTTTTACAATGGCTTCTTCGTTTCCGGTGTCCCTCAGCGGGGCTTTTACTATGTGACGCCGGACCTCGAAATCGTACAGCATCTGCAGTTGACGGATATACCGGCTTTCTTCGCCAGAACGGCTCAACTCGGTGCGGGAATCAAACAACAGCCAGACGTTTTCGGCCCTTTGAATCAGCCTGTAAAAATAATATGCCCAGACGGAATCCTGATATTCGTAGGTGGGAAGATTGAATCCTTTGCGCAGTTCCGCCGGGATGAATGATGCGGCTACCGACCTCCGGGGAAACATCCCCTCGTTGCAGGACAGGATGATAAGGTTGTCGAAGTCGAGTGCGCGCGTCTCGAGCGGGCCCATTATCTGCATGCCCTTGAGGGGCTCTCCCTTGAAAGGAATGGCTGTGCGCCCGATAAGCTGATCGAGGAGTTTCCACATCGTGCGTGGCTGTACGTCCAGTTTCAGTGTGTCGAGGCGTGTAACGGCCTTGTAAGCGAACATCGCGAAATCGAGTTCCATCTGCATGCCGGGGATGCTTTTCAGCATGGGGGCGATGCAGAGCAGGAGCCCCCGCTGGTAGGCGAGAATGTCTGCAGTGGGGCGGAAGATGGTTTCGAGAAGCGGGTCCCCCCTGAACGATTCCTGTGATATGTAGTAACGGGCATCCTTGCGGATACGGGAAAGTATTTGCTTGCCTTCTTCGCTGAGTATGCTTCGGATGATACTGTTGCTGAAGATGCCCCGCACATGCTTGTGGTAGAACTGGGTGACGCCGTTTCTCTCGCGGGAATTTTGCTGCAGGACTGCGATGCCTGTGAGAAGTGCATGGAATTCGCTGCCGCGCATGGGATATCCCATCGTGACGTTCACGTCTTCAATCTCTTCCGGAATGGAATTAAGCACCGGAAGTAGCAGCCCCTCGTCCGGCAGCACGATTGCCGTATTGATTCCGATGTTTGCGGCAGGGCTTCCCTCACAAGGCCACTGCCACCCTCGGCATAGAGGGGGGACCACGTCAGTGGTGGGGTCGAGCGACTGCGAGACGGCCGGTGAGGGAAGCCCTGCCGCAACAAGGGACGATAAGATGCCGGGCAGCAGTTTCGCCTGTCCGACTGAGGACGGAACGGAAACCACGTTGATTACGGGTCGTGGAAGTCCGTCGGGATCGGGATCAAATGCCTGTTTGAATTCTTCTACGTTTTTCGACAGGAAGAACGACGACCGGTTTGCCGGGTCCTTTATTTCGCTGCTGCTCCAGTCCCAGCAGAATTCAGCGAGGGCGGCGTCGCGCATTTTCCGCAACACTTTCTTTTCGCAGGCATTAAGCGCGTTCAAGCCGACGAAAACATATTTTGCCGTATCCGGAAAAGTCGCCGACAGGATATCAACCACGCTCTCGCTGTCGAGCCTGTCGGAAATTCTGCGGTAAACAGCGCCTTCGCTCACCATTCCTTCACTTTGCAGGCGGCTGTTAAACGCGTTGTAGAGCGGTAGCAGCATATCCCATATGCGGCGAAAGCGCTCTTTGTAAAGTTTTCTGTCACCAAACTGCTTCAGAAAACGTTCCAGCGCATTCCTCTGCTCTGGCTCGAGGTAGTCGAAACTGTCCTGTATCTGTCGGTAATCGGCGATGTTGCGGAATATATGCTCCGGTTTTACGAGATATTTGTCAACTTCAGAAAAATCACTCAGGATTACCCCTCCCCAGAAAAGAAATTCATCGAGCGGCTCGGCTTCGTGATAGAGATCTTTGTAGCAATCGTAAAGTGTGAGCATCGAGGTCATGCTGTCGGCCGGACAAAGCCCTCCTACCTTTGCGAAAAAGTCATTGATAGTGAGACATTCAGGTGCAATTGTGGCTTTGTTCATCCTGGCAGACTCTTCTCCAATATACTTGAGGAAGAAGCTGATGGATCTCTTGTTTGGGAAAATAAAACACATCCGGCTGAAATCGGGAGCCGGATGGTAATGATGTGCAACTTGACTGAGGAAAGGATTCATCGCAGATCTGTTACTATCCAGTCCTTGCTGCCAAGAATGTCTTCGGAAACACTGAACTTCGCGTCATTGTTCCGGGGCAGTTCCTGCACCGTGGCTTTGCACGCGATCTTTCCGGTTCCCGGGAAATCCATGGTGAAAGAAATGTCTTTTCCGTTCCAGGTCAGGCCCTCTACGGTCTTGAGGACCTCCGGGAGATTGCTGAACAGGTCGTTGCTGCCTCCTGCGTTCTCTATGTATATTTCTTTCCGGTCGGAGAACACGGACCACAGCGTGGCGCCGTTGCTGATGAACATTGCCTTCCCTTCAGAAACGCAGTACTTGCGCCCCTGAACTGTTGCGACGCCCTCCCCGAGTTTTGCTCCGGCGGGATCGCTGTAGCTGTAGTGGGCGACCACCTGGCTGCGTTCGAGCATGGCGGTCAGTTCCGACAGTATTTTGCTGTCCTGGGCACTCATGGCAAGGCTCAAGGCAAAAAGACAGACTATTAAGGAAATCTTACGCATTTTTAAGGTTTTCTATCAAAGTTTCAAGGTCATCGAGGCTTTGTACAAGAACCGTGCGAGGCTTGCTTCCTTCCTGGGGACCCACTATTCCGGCCTGCTCCAGCTGGTCCATGACACGGCCCGCCTTTGCATAGCCCATGCCGAGCCTGCGCTGGAGGTCGGAGGTCGAACCTTTTTGAGTGGTAACTACCAGTTTCGCCGCCTCTTCGAAGCGCTCGTCAAGGTCTCCGAGTTCTCCGCGTGCGCCACCTTCTTCCTTCTCATCCTTGACTTCCGGCAGATAATAAGGTGTGTTGTAGCTTTTGGCATAGCCCTGCTGCTCACCGATGAAAGCCGTGATTGCATCTATCTCCTTGCCATCGATATAACCGCACTGTATGCGTTCGTTGTCGATGCCTGCAGAGAGCAGCATGTCGCCCCGGCCTATGAGTTTCTCGGCACCGGGAGAGTCGAGAATCGTCATGGAGTCGATGCGGGAAGCTACCCGGAAAGCTATCCTGAGCGGGAAATTGCCCTTGATGACTCCGGAAATCACGTCCACGGAAGGACGTTGGGTTGCGAGGATTACGTGCAGACCTGCCGCACGGCCCTTCTGGGCAAGGCGGATGATGGAATTGGTGATGCTCTTGGATGCCGCGCGCACTTCCGGACTCGCTCCCATGGTCATTGTGAGGTCGGCATATTCATCGACCACCACTACAAGATAGGGCAGGAACCTGTGCCCGTTCTTGGGATTCAGTTTGCGCGCTTTGTATTTTTCGTTGTAGATTGTGATTTTGTTTACTCCGGCTTTGCTGAGCAGTGCGTAACGTTCATCCATTTCGATGCAGAGACTCTTCAGGGTGATTTCCGCATCCTTTGCGTTCTTTACGATTGCCTTGGCCTGCTCCTCTTCTTCGCTTCCGGCGTTGGGCATTACGGCCAGATAGTGCTTCAGCAATTTGTTGTATGCCGAGAATTCTACCATCTTGGGGTCGATGAATACGAATTTGAGCTCTGACGGATGCTTTGCGTAGAGGAGGGAGGCGATAATAACGTTGAGACCTACCGACTTGCCCTGCTTGGTGGCACCTGCAACCAGGAGGTGGGGTGCATCGCTGAGGTCGAACACCTTGACCTGCTGGGTGATGGTGTAGCCGATGGCAACAGGCAATTCAAATTTGCTGGAGCGGAAGGCTTCGCTGTTCAGCAGGCTCTTTATCGGCACGGTTGAAGCATAGTCGTTCGCTACCTCGATGCCCACGGAATCCGACAGGGCCACCACGCGCACACCCTTGGCATTCATGCTCATGGCTATGTCTTCCTGGAGTTTCTTTACTTCAGCAATCCTTACGCCCGGGGCGAGGCTGACGCGGTACAGGGTTACGGTAGGTCCTACCTGTGCCTTTACTTCCGTGACCTCGATGCGGTAGTTTTTCAGGGTCGCGCGAATCTTGTTGTTGTTGCGCTGCAATTCTTCGGTAGATACCTGCCTGCGTCCTGCTGCATGGTCCATCAGCAGTTCGATTGACGGGCCCTTGAACTTTGGAAGTCCTTCCGGAGGGTCCATGCGGTTGTTTATGGGAGGGAGTTCTTCGTAGGCTTTCTCGAGGGTGTCGTCGGTAACTATTTCAAGCTGCTGCTGGTCATCTGTTGCCGGAACCTGTTCCTCTTGTTGGCCTGCGTCTTTTTGCGGGGCCGGTTCGGGAATGGCATCCTGATTTGGAGAAGGTTCTTCTTCGCCGACCGTCTCGCTTTGCTCGACCCCACCGTTCACTTCGTTCACGCTTTCCTCTCCATGCCGAGTGAGATCGATATCATCGTTCGTGCCTTGTTCCCGTCGCAGCGACGCCATTTTCTCGTTGAACTTCCGGCTGCAGAGGAACAGCCAGCATGCGAGCAAAAACAGCACCAGCAGACCGGTGATTATCTGTCCGAAAAGATTCGTGCTCCAAAGAATCACCTGCCCTCCGAAATCTCCGCCAAGCCCGCCTCCGAAGAAGTCGGGGATGCCTGCTAGGATACCTGCGTATGCCAGCAGAAGGGAAACCACCACAGCACCGCTGAGGGCTATGAGCAGTGTGCGCAAAAGCGAGTGTGACCATTTGCGCGCAATCAGGCGGACGCTGACAGCGAAAAGGATTACAAAGAGGGCGAAACTGCCAAGCCCGAAAAGGTCGCTCACCAGAAGGTGCCCGGTCTTGTAGCCGAGCTTGCCTCCGGCATTGCCCACATCCACGCTCCTGTCCATCATCGAAGGGTCCCCGAGCAGACTCATGTCCTGCTGCCAGTGGAACAGGTAGGAAATGCTTGAAATCAGAAGAAACAGGCTGAATACGGCTACCGCAAGCCCAAGGAGCACCTTTGCGGTATTCCTTTCATCGTCGTCCCATTTTCTCCAGAATGCGAGGTAGTCGAAGAATCTTCTCATTTTTTCTTTTTGTGGTTAAAACGGAAATTGCGGTTTTTGCCGTTGCCCTGATTTTTGATTCCAAGCGAGGGACGGGCGAACGACGCGTCCTGCGAAATGCCCTTCAGGCTTATTCCTTCGGGCACCTTCAGCCTCCCCTCCGACAGTTTCTCTATGTCGGCAAAAATGGTTTCATCGGCCACACTGTCCTTGTTCCAGATTAGATACTGGGTGCGCATGTAGGTGGCCAGCGACCGTATCATTGCGGTCTTTACCTCTCCATCCGGCTCTCCGGCAAGCAGGTCAATGATCTTTTCGATGTTGCGCCCGTAGTGGGTCGCGCGTATCTTGGTGCCCTTCATGGGAAGCGGCACCGGGCTGGTTTCGAAATCTTCTTTCAGCGGAGAAGGGTAGGGGGCGTCAATGTCAAGGTCGAAGCCCGAGATTATGTAAAGATGGTCCCAAAGCTTATGTTCCCAGTCTTCCTGCTGCTTTACCGACGGGTTCAGCAGCTCCATCGTTTTCACCACGGCCTTTGCCTGTTCGCTTCGTTTTGCCTTATCGGGAATGGTCTTCAGGTGGTCAACCATGTTCAGCACTCCGCGCCCGTATTCGGTCATCGGGAGTTTCTCCCGCTCCGTATTGTACTCAAGTCGTATTGTTTCTTCGGTCATAATACGCAAAGATAATGATTTCTTTAAACTTCAAGCCCTGTTTTCCAAGGAACCGCAAGTCTCCTTCGTTCCCGACCGCCACGGCGATGGCGTCGATACGGATTCCTGTTTGCTGACAGAAGTGGCCCTGTGCCTGAAAACGCCAAATCCAAGCACGGGAGGTGGCAAATCGGGCGCGCTGTGCGTAAAAACGCCATATTTTGTGCACGGGGCTATAATGTGTCGGCCATTGAGGATGCATGATTGCAAGATAAGCAATTATTTTTGTTTTTGGCCATAAAAACAAATGCGTCAGTTTCAGGTAGTCTGCAAAATAATTATCTTTGCACTTGTATGACTAATTATTATAAAGTTGCAGGGCACGAGTTCGGAGTGAGCATTCCCGACGGGAACCCGCTTTGCGGCCAGCTCTCGCAATATGAGCCGTTCCGCATCGAAAAAGGAGAGAACTGCATTTTTGAAGTCGAGGTGGTGGACAAGGTGGACGACCCTGCCGACAAGGAGGTGGTTTATGCGGGACCGGAAGATCCCGAGCAGCCGCTGGTAAAGCTTTACAAGAGCGGTGAGAAATGGATTTATGAGATGGCCGTATGCTCAGGCAGGCCTCTGGCGGCAAGGATGGAGTCCAATGCTGCATTCACCAGAGGGCGTGTGGAGACACTGTCTGAAAAAGGGGCTCTTTTTGGACTTAACAATGCCCTGATGCTGATGTTTGCCTTCCGCACGGCCGGAATGAATACCCTTGAGATGCATGCCTCGGTAATAGTGAATGGCGGAAAGGCTTTCCTTTGGCTGGCGGCAAGCGGCACCGGCAAAAGTACGCACAGCAAGCTGTGGCTAAAGCACATACCTGGCAGCCGTCTGCTCAACGACGACAACCCCATAGTGCGCATTATGGATGACGGATGCGTGGAGGTTTTCGGCTCTCCCTGGAGCGGGAAAACCCCCTGCTACCGCAACGAGCACTATCCGCTCGGCGCCTTTACGCGCATCCGCAGGGCCTCTTTCAACAAGATTTCCCGTCTGAGCAACTTCGAGGCATACGCACTCCTGTATTCCTCCAGCTCCGGATTCAAGACGGACCCCGCCATGGGGGATGCACTGCATGCCACTTTTGAACAGTTGGTCATGAAATGTCCCTGCTACGTGCTCGACTGTCTTCCCGATGAGGAAGCGGCAAGGGTGTCGTCAGCTGAACTTTTGTCTATTAAAGATTAACCGATTATATGAAAACTATTGAAGGATTCAAGATGCGTTCGCTCGGGAAGGACTATATCATCATGGGCGAAGGCGCATCGCAGGTGAACTTCAACAAGATGATCTCCCTGAACTCCACTGCAGCCTATCTTTGGGGCGAGGTGGCTGACAAGGGGCACTTTTCGGAGGACGATCTGAAGGAACTGCTTCTGCGCAAATACGATGTCGATGAGGCTACGGCCGCAAAGGACGCCGCCTACATCGCTGGCAAGTGGGTAGAATTCGGAATTGCAAGCCGATGAACAAGCTGGTAGTCCCTAATGAACTGATGCTGGGTGAGGTAAGCAAACTTCTCGCCGAGGGAAGGGAGGTTATCATCATGACGAGAGGCAACAGCATGCTCCCTTTCATCAGGGGAGATGCCGACAGCGTTGCGCTCATCAGGAAGACTCCTGTAGAGGTTGGGGATATAGCCCTTGCGGAGATTGCAAAGGGAAGGTATGTGCTGCATCGGGTCCGTAAGGTGAGCGATGAACTTGTGGTGCTGAAGGGGGATGGCAACCTGCGCGGCGTGGAAAAATGCCGGCCCGTTCACATTTGCGGCGTTGTAAAACGCGTCTTAAGGGCTTCCGGAGCCGAAAAAGACCCGTCATCGTTTATCCAGAGGCTCGCCTGGCGCAGCTGGGTGCTGATCCCCCGGCCCGGCAGGAGGTTTATTCTGCATTTTATTCGATAATAAAGACTGTTTGGATATGAAAGCTGTTAAAGGATTTAAACTCAGAACCCTGCTGGGTGAGCATATAATCGTGGCAGACGGCCCTTCGCAGATCAATTTCAACAAAATTGTGATGCTTAACGAAACAGCCGCCTTTATATGGCAGAAACTTGTAGACTTTGGGGAATGCTCCCTGAAGGATCTTACCGATGCCATTCTGGAAGAGTACGAAGTGGATGAGCCGACGGCATCGCAGTCGGTGGCGTCTACCATCGACCAGTGGAAACAGATAGGATTGGTGGAAGATTGATGCGGCCGTTCAAGACATGCGCCAATGGACTTCTGGACATCTTGCACCCTCTCAGGTGGAAGGTGCTTGTGAGTTGTGTCCTTGGCGTAGTTGAGGTTGCTCTCTCGCTCGGGTTCGTGGCAATGAGCAAGAAGGTGGTTGACGTGGCCACCGGGACCGATGCAAGCATGACACTTGGCCGCGTAGTGACGTTCTTCGCGCTCATCGCCCTTGCGCAGGTGGGGGCAAGTGTCGCTGCCCGATACTGGGACGGATGGCTGGAAGTGACAGCCCGCAACTCGATGCGGTCATCCATTTTTTCAAAGGTCATGAACAGCATCTGGACCGGAAAGGACAAGATGCACAGCGGCGATACCATGAACCGTCTGGAAGAAGATATCCGCGTGGTTACGGACTTTGTAGTGTCTTCTTTCCCCCAGATCATAGTCACCATATTCCGCTTCATTGCGGCATCCATCTATCTGTTCAGCCTTTCTGCGGATCTTGGTTGGATTCTTATTTTCATCATGCCGCTTGCTGCCTTGGGAAGCCGTCTCTTCTTCCGAAAGATGCGCTCGCTTACGATGGAAATCAGGGAGGGGGACAGCCGTGCGCAGTCGCACATGCAGGAGAATATCCAACATCGCATGGTCGTCCGTTCCCTTGGCGGAGTGGACGAGGTGATAGATGTCCTGGACGATATTCAGGACGGTATTCTCGACAAGACAGTCACCAGACTCAATTATTCTGCCATGTCGCGCGCCTTCATTCATCTGGGCTTTGTGGCCGGATATGCGGCAGCCTTCATTTGGAGTGCACACGGACTGATGGCAGGCACGGTGGGGTTCGGTTCCATGACTGCCTTTTTGCAGCTTGTAGGCCAGGTGCAGCGCCCTGTTGCAAACCTGACTTCACAGATTCCTGCATTCATCCGTGCGCTTTCTTCGGAAGACAGACTGCTGGAACTATCCGGTATGGCGCAGGAAAAGCGGGAAACCGATATTCTCCTTCCTGGTGCACCCGGGATCAGGGTGAAGGGCCTTGGCTTTAAGTACGAAGATTCCTCCGAGAATGTGTTTTCCGGTCTTGATTATGACTTCCGTCCTGGAAGTTTTACTGCAATCACAGGCACTACCGGATCGGGCAAAAGCACCTTGGTTAAAGTGCTGATGAGTCTTCTGAAACCCACTTCAGGCAGCATAGAACTCTACGATCCTGTCACACCGTCAGGACCCGCTACACTTTGTAATTTCATGTATGTGCCTCAGGGAAACAGCCTGATGAGCGGTACCATACGCCAGAACCTGCAACTTGCCTCGCCTTCTGCTACCGACGGACAGTTGTGGGAGGTTCTGGACGTTGCGGAGGCCGGATTCGTCCGCGATCTTCCGGACGGGCTGGATACGGTCTGCTCCGAGGTTGGCGGCGGCTTGAGCGAAGGCCAGGCTCAGAGGATTGCGATTGC
The DNA here is from genome assembly GCA_902767465.1 of uncultured Bacteroidia bacterium. GTDB lineage: Bacteria > Bacteroidota > Bacteroidia > Bacteroidales > UBA932 > Cryptobacteroides. The sequence continues at coordinate 5,072 of CACXHM010000023.1, read as the reverse complement.
CCGCGCGCTTTTGCGTCCGGGAGGCATTCTGGTGCTGGACGAAGCTACATCTGCGCTCGATGCCGACACCGAACTGAGGCTGCTTGATAAACTGCATGAGCGCTGCGGTGGAAACAAGACCATACTCTGCATAACGCACCGTCCTGCTGCTGAAACTTTTGCAGACGGTGAATTGAAATTGGTTTAGGCAAAGAATTTGTATTACATTTGCGGATACGTTTGAATTGAAATGAAGTATTATCTGCATATCGCGGTTGTCCTGCTGGCGCTGACGTGCGTAGCAGCAGCTTCCTGCAAGAAAGACAAGGATACCACGGACAAGGAATACCTGAACGGTACTCTTGCGATCAGCCTCCCTTCTTATGTCAAGTACGGGCAGGTGTTCCATATAAACCCTACCGGAGTTTATCGTGATGACAAAACCGATACTCTTCTCACTTACTATTGGGTGAATCCCTTCACAGGCAAGACCGATACCCTTCGGCGGGACATCGCTCTTAAAGATGGAGACCCTGAAACCGTGCGTAAAGATTTCGATTTTGTGATAGCAAAAGACACGGTCGGCACCTTTTCCCTTTCAGTCAGTTGTGTAGCTTCTGGCTATTACACCAAAACGGCCACCGCGAAGTTCTCCATTGTGCGTGATGGCCTGCAGGGAGGATCGTTGAGCGGCTACGATTTTCTGTCCGGATTATCCCAGGCGTCGGACTCCCGTGACGGGAACAAGTATTATTATACGCAGGCCGGCGGTAGGGACTGGATGATCGAGAATCTTGCATGGGAAGGGAGCGGAATAGCTTACATGAAAAATGAAGCCATGTCGAAAGTCTTCGGCCGCTACTATAGTTGGGAGGAGGCGAAAACGGCATGCCCTTCCGGGTGGCGTCTTCCGACAGACGCCGAGTTCGTTGCTCTTGCAGGGGGGTCGGATACCGGTGTCGCCGGCACTATGATTATAGACGCCTCGTTCAACGGCAGCAAGATGTGGCCGTTCAGTGCAAATGTTACGATAAGCAATTCTACCCGTTTCTCCGCCATCCCGGCAGGCTATGCAGTGCATGACGGCACGTCGCCTGTCTTCAAGAACCAGACCTATGCGTTGTTCTGGACGTCGGATGCGGAAGATGACAATGAGGCCTACGCCCGTTATCTGATAGCCGACAAGCCTGACCTGTATGTTGGAGCATTCGGAAAGAATACGATGCTGGCGACGGTGCGTTGCGTAAGATAATCATTTACAAGTAAATATGAAAAAGACTTTAATCTGGATCGGCGTTATCGCCATAGTGGTGCTCTGGGGCATTTCCGTTTATAATGGACTGGTAAATAAAGATGAGGCTGTTACGGCCGCATGGAGCCAGGTGGAGAATAACTATCAGCGCAGGGCTGACCTTATTCCCAATCTGGTTGCAACCGTAAAGGGCTATGCGGAACATGAGAAGGGAACACTCGAGGCCGTTGTGAATGCCCGTGCTGCTGCAACAGGCGTGAACGGTGGAAACCTTTCTTCGGAAGATATCGCAACTTATCAGAAAGCACAGGGCGAAGTGAGTTCTGCCTTGAGCCGTCTGCTCATGGTGGTTGAGAATTATCCCGATCTTAAGGCGAACGAAAACTTCCTCGACCTTCAGGCTCAACTCGAAGGTACCGAAAACCGTATCGCCGAGGCCCGCAGGGCATTCAACGAAACGGCTCGTGAATACAATACTTCCGTACGCCGTTTTCCTGCCAACCTTTTTGCCGGCGCTTTCGGATTCTCAGCAAAAGGCTATTTCGAGGCTGACGAGGCTTCCAAGACTGCGCCAAAGGTAGAGTTCTGATGCTTTTCCGCAAGGGAATAAGCGTTATTATTGCCTTTACCGTCCTGTCGTTTGCATGCGGGGCGGCGGCGGATTTTATTCCTGATGCCCCTTCTCCCCAGAAGTTGGTGAATGATTATGCGGGGGCGTTCTCGCAGTATCAGGCGGACTCGCTTGAAATGGTGCTGGTGGACTTCGACAATCGCACGTCCAATCAGATATGTGTGGTCACCGTGTCCGACCTGCACGGCCGGGATGTCTCGGATTTTGCCCTTGCACTGGCGAATAAGTGGGGGATAGGCAGTAGCCGTAACAATGGTGTGCTGATTCTTCTCAAGACCCGCGAAGGTGGCTATGTGGATGTGACCATTCAGGTTGGCCGCGGACTCGAGGGGGCAATCCCCGACGTGTATGCTTCCCGGATTATCCGCAATATAATGGGCCCCCATCTCCGTGTGGATGAGTACTGGCCGGCGGTGAGCAAGGCCTGTGTGGAGTTGATGGCCCTTGCAGAAGGAGAAATCAGCGAGCCTCGTGATTCCGACGATGACTCCGGAGCTGCAGCTGCCTTTGTGCTGGCCATGATATTTTTTATTGCTTTTATTGTCATTCTTGCCGCAGCGTCGAAAGACAGCAATAATAATGGCGGAAAGGGCGGAGGTTTTTTTGGTGGTCCTGTTATCACTTTCGGATCTTCAAGAGGTTCTTCTTCCTGGGGCGGCGGCTTTGGTGGCGGCTCCGGTTTCGGGGGCGGATTCGGCGGCTTTGGCGGAGGTTCTTTCGGAGGGGGAGGCGCAAGCGGAAGGTTCTGACAGAAATTGTATTTTTTTCTTGCGACATCACGGAAATTGATTTATATTTGTATCCCGATTGGCTCTAATCGGGATTTTTTATGTCCACAACTCTACGTAGTGCAAGCCTTCAGTTTGTTGGCCTGCAAGAAGACACAAGTATGTATGAACTGCAGTCTCCGCAGTTCTCCAACAGGTATTTCATTATAAGCGGGGCAGGAACCCGGAGGCTGATGGCCTCACCCGAGGTGGTAGGATTTGACTCCTACTCAGCCATGCTCCCCGAAACTGTCGCCGCCCTCCGTTACCTTTTTCCCTCTGGTTCGGAGGGCGACGTCGATATACTCACTATCCTGCGCGGCGGGCTCAACTACCCTATAGAAGAGGCTTGCCACCGGGTGGGCATAAGGGTGCGTGACATGCACTTCGTGTCTTGCGAGCGTATCATTGAGAATCAGGTGATCACCGGCCTCGAAATAAAATACGAAAAGCTCCGCGTCACCCGTGACCGTACCCTTGTGATCGGGGATATCATTGCTACGGGAGATACTCTACGCATGTGTCTTGACCAGGTGGTCGACCGTTTCCGCCGAAAAGGCGGCAGCATCCGCAAAATCATCTTCTTTACCATAGGAGGCACCCGAGCAATTCCTCTCATGGAACGGATGGCAGAGCGTATCAGTGCTTACTTCCCTTCTTTCGAAGGGTTCGAGTGCTTCTTCTACGAAGGCATATTCTCCGTCTATACCGATAAGGGCGTGAGCGGCATCAACGTCCCGGATATCGATTTCGGATGGAACAACGGCATCGTTTCCCCGGAATTCAGGCGTTATGTGATGGAGCGCCAGGATGCTCTGTTCGAGAAATGTATCATATATGACGGCGGTGCGAGACGCTACGAGATTCCTGTCCATTTCGAAGAAGTGCTGGAGTACTGGCGCGGCATTCTCGAACATGCGGATTCCATTGATATGCAGGCACTCGTGAATGAAAAACTTGGATACGACGGGCCCATGGATTATGCCACATGGCTGCTGGTAACCCGTCTTGGGACCCTTCCTCAGGAGGGCCTGCGGTCTCTATGGGAAACTGAGCAGGCCCTGTGCAAGCGAGCAGCTTCACTTTCACTCAAAGAAATAGCACGACGCAGAATTGAAGAAATCACTTTAATATCCAGTAATTATGAGTAATCAGAAATTCGATGTGGACTACACATCCAAAGCGGTTGACCGCGCAGGGCGCAAGAGCACCCTCAGCATGTTCATGGTGATGCTTGGTTTTACCTTCTTCAGTGCAAGTATGTGGGTTGGACAGCAGCTTGCCGCAGGCTTGAACTTCAGCGGATTCGTTTGGGCTCTTCTGCTCGGCGGTCTGATACTTGCTGCCTATACAGGATCCCTTGGATTCATAGGTGCAGAAAGCGGTCTTTCGCTGGATATGCTTGCCCGTAAGAGTTTTGGTGTGAAAGGAAGCTGGCTTCCCAGCGCCATGATCAGCTTTACGCAGATCGGGTGGTTCGGAGTTGGTCTTGCCATGTTCGCGATTCCCGTTGCAAAAGAGTTGCTCGGACTGGAGGTTACTCCCGACCATATGCCCTGGCAGGGATATCTTATGGTGGCCATTGCAGGTGTCCTGATGACTTGCACGGCCTATTATGGAATCAAAAGTCTGACTATCATAAGCTATATCGCTGTCCCAGCTGTGGCAATTCTCGGAACCGTTGCAATGGTTATGGCAGTTAACCGTGGTGATCTCGGTCTGGTGGAACAGTTCAATCAGGGAACCAAAAACCTTGGAATCATCGCCGGTGCTGGCCTTGTGGTCGGTAGTTTCGTGTCGGGTGGCACAGCCACTCCCAACTTTACCAGGTTTGCAAAGAGTGAAAAAGTGGGCCTGTGGACTACTGTGGTTGCCTTCTTCCTTGGCAACAGCCTGATGTTCTGCTTCGGTGCCGTTTCCAGTATTTATGTGGGCGGCAACGATATCTTCGAGGTCATGCTTAATCTGAACCTTTTCTATCTTGCGGTTCTCGTTCTCGGCCTCAATATCTGGACCACCAACGACAATGCCCTCTACACCGGAGGCCTTGGTCTGAGCAATATCTTCGGACTCAGCAAGAAGACGATGGTTCTCATTTCAGGACTGATCGGCACAATTGCCGCCGTGTGGCTTTACTGGAATTTCTGCGGATGGCTCAACGTGCTTAACTGTACCCTTCCCCCTGTTGGCATCATACTGATCCTCAGTTATTTCTTGGATCGCAAAGCGTATCTCTCCGACAGTGTAAAGACCGTGACGGTCAACTGGTTTGCCGTTGCCGGCGTCGTGCTCGGTGCCGTGGTTGCGAACCTCGTGAAATGGGGCTTCCCTGCCATTAACGGAATGGCCGTTGCCGCCCTCTGCTACTTCTGCGGCAGACTGGTGCGGAAGTAAACTGCTTTATCATAGACAGAGCCGGACCTTCCAGGTTTTTGGCTCTTTT
>CACXHM010000022.1 GCA_902767465.1 uncultured Bacteroidia bacterium | reverse complement strand
CGCTCAGATTCAGAAACGCGGCCGCGAGTATGAACGCAGCATTCGTATCGATTATCTTACCGGGCTCAACGAAAAATACGAGAACTGGATTGCAGATTACAAGGGCAATCTGCTCGTGATAGACGCCGACAACATCAAATTCGGAAACCGCCCCGAAGATTTTGAAAAGGTGACAGACATGATAGATGCCCAGATGTTCGGCCTTTTCTCAACCCCCAAGCCAAAAACCACAGATTATTAATAGCATGGAAAAAAACAGGCCTACGATTATCGACTTCGTAGAAAAGTACACCCACCAGTTTCCTCATAATGTTTATCTTCGAGAGAAGATTGATGGGAAATGGATTGAAATAACACAGGAACAGACACGTGAAACCGCATACAAGATAGGGGCCGGCATGATGGCCCTCGGCTTGGAAAAAGGCGACAAGATTGCACTTCTTTCCGAAAGCCGCAGCATGTGGATCCTCGCCGAACTCGGCGCCATGTATGCAGGAGCCACGGATGTGCCTCTTTCCGTGAACCTTGGCAGCGCAGCAGACCTGCTGTTCCGCATCCATCATTCCGACAGCAAATGGATACTTGTATCCGCCAACCATCTTGCCAAGATACGCGAGATTATGCCGGAATGCCCGGAGGTAAAAAAAGTGATAGTGTTCGATGACACCGCTTTCTGGGTTGATTCCCTGCAGGAGAAAGAAATACGCATGTCGGATGTGATAAAGGCGGGAGAGGAATTCCTTGCAAAAGACCGTCAGGCCTTCATCGACCGCTACTCTTCTATAGGACCTGACGACTATGCCAACATCAGCTACACATCCGGCACCACCGCCGATCCCAAGGGTATTCTTCTCACCCATCGCAACTACACTGCCAATGTGGCGCAGGGCGCATCGGTCATAAACATCGAAGAGAATAACGTGATGCTCATCATCCTTCCCCTTGACCACTGTTTCGCGCATGTGGCTGGAATGTACACCATGATGAGTTATGGAGGCAGCATAGCTTTCGTCCCCATCGGAAAGAACGCCCTTGCCACCCTGAAAAACGTACCGTCGGCAATTAAGGAAACACGCCCTCACGTTATGCTGTCGGTGCCTGCCCTTGCACGCAATTTCAAGAAGAACATCGAGACGGCCATCAAGGCTAAGGGACCTGCCGTGGAGAAACTTTTCAACTTTGCGGTGAAGAATGCAATAGCCTATAACAAAGAGTATTACAATCGCGGCGGCATCGATGTTTGCTGGCGAAGGCCTCTCATGTGGTTGTTCGACAAACTGATCTTCAAGGCCGTTCGCGAAAACTTCGGCGGACGCATGAAATTCTTTGTCGGCGGAGGAGCCCTTCTGGACATCGAGCTTCAGCGCTTCTTCTGTGCTGTAGGCATGCCTATGTTCCAGGGGTACGGTCTCACCGAAGCAACCCCGATCATCTGCGCCAATTCCACAGGACATGCCATCTTCGGTTCTTCCGGCCGTATCGTAAAGCCCATGGACTGCAAGATATGTGACGAACAGGGAAATGAGGTTCCCATCGGAACAAAGGGTGAGATCGTCATCCGCGGCGAGAACGTGATGGCCGGTTACTGGAAAAATCCAAAAGCTACCGCCGATACCGTTGTCGACGGCTGGCTCCACACCGGCGATATGGGTTACATCTGCCCTTGGGACACCGACTATCTCTATGTCGTAGGGCGTTTTAAGAGCCTGCTGATTTCGGCGGACGGCGAAAAATATTCTCCTGAAGGCTTCGAGGACAGTCTTCCCGAGGTGTCCAAATATGTTGATGCAGCCGTGCTTCACAATAACCAGAATCCCTATACCATCGCTCTTATTGTGCCTGCGAAAGACGCTCTTGCAGAATACGCAAGGCAGCAGGGCCTGGATCCGGCATCGCGTGAAGGCCGGGAGGCAATGCTGCGCAAGATCCAGTCGGAGATCGACAGCTATAGGACGGGAGGTCCTCATGCCGCACTTTATCCCGACCGCTGGCTCCCTGCCGCAGTGGTAATCTGCGACGAGGGCTTCACTATTGCAAACGGAATGCTCAACTCCACCATGAAGATGGTTCGCCGCAAAGTCGAGGAGCACTACGCCGACCGGATGGAGTATGCTTATACGGCGGAAGGCAAGAACCTGTTCAACGAAAAGAACATAGCGTCAATACAATAACAGACAGATACCATGACCAATTCAGTAAAGAAACAGAACTACACCCCGGCCATCGTGGTGATGTTCGCGTTGTTTTTTATGATTGCATTCGTGACGAACCTGGCCGGTTCCATGGGTGTTATCGTTACCAATCAGTTTGGTGCTTCCAAAGCACTGTCGCAGCTCGGAACACTGGCAAACTTTATCGCTTATGCCTGCATGGGCATCCCTGCAGGGCTTATCCTCAAGCGCAAGTGGTATAAATTTACGGCCCTTGCAGCCGTTACCGTAGGTTTTATCGGAGTAGGCATCCAATTCCTTTCCGGTTATGTCGAGAGTTTCGGCGTGTATGTGCTCGGAGCCTTCGTGGCCGGTTTCTCAATGTGTATGCTCAATATCGTTGTGAATCCGATGCTCAACACCCTCGGCGGAGGTGGAAACAAAGGCAACCAGCTTATCCAATGGGGAGGCACCTGCAATTCTACCGGCGGCACCATCGCTCCTATCTTCGTGGGATGGCTCGTGGGTGGAAGCATCCAGGATGCAACGGTTGCAAAGGCCGCTCCAGTGATGATCATCGCCATGGCAATCTTTGCTTTGGCTGCCTGCATCATCTGGTTTACCCAGATTCCTGAACCTCACATGGAGACCCCCGAAGAAAAGGCCGCCCGTCTGGCTGGGAAAGCAGCAAAGGATCCTCACAGCGCCCTTTCTTTCCGTCACTTCGTACTCGGAGCAATTGCAATCTTCTTTTATGTGGGAATCGAGGTTGGCATTCCCAATACTGCCAATGTTTATTTCAGCGGACTCAGCAATGTGGGACCCGCTCTCGCCGGCACCATGATCGGCGGATATTGGCTCAGCATGCTGATCGGCAGGCTCGTCGGGGCTTCGGCCGGATCCAAGGTCAGCAGCAGGATGATGCTCGGCGTGATGAGCGGCGTGGCCATCTTGCTCGTGCTGTGCGCTATCTTCGTCCCCGAAACCATTACCATCAAGGTGGGCAGCAACGTGATTCCTCTTGCACTTGGTTTCCTGGTACTCTGCGGACTTTGCACTTCCATAATGTGGGGTTCCATCTTCAATCTTGCAGTTGAGGGTCTTGGCAAATATACTGCAGCCGCTTCCGGCATTTTCATGACACTTGTATGCGGCGGAGGCATCATCCCGTTCTTCCAGAACCTTCTGGCGGATCATGTGGGCTCATTGCAAAGTTACTGGCTCATCATTGCATGTCTGGCATACCTTGTGTACTATGCTTTTGCCGGCTCCAAGAACGTCAATAAAGATATACCTGTAGAATAATATGACTAAAGATTACGTAGTAGGAATAGATATAGGCGGGCAGAGCAGCAAACTCGGCGTCGTTGACGCCCGTGGCGAGGTGCTTGCCCAGAGCGTGGTGAAAGCCAATCCAAGCGCAGATGCATCCGTCATCATAAAAGAACTTGCGGATGCGGTGATAGCCTTGGTGGAAAAATCCGGAAAGAAGGGGCAGATCCGCGGTATCGGCGTGGGCGCTCCCAACGGAAACTATTACACTGGCAGCATAGCCTTCGCACCCAATCTTCCCTGGGCTGCCCACGGAGAAGTACATTTTGCAAAAATGCTCTCCGAGGAGTGTGGCGGGATCCCGGTGTCGCTTACCAACGACGCCAATGCAGCCGCTGTTGGCGAAATGGCATACGGAGTGGCAAAAGGGATGAAGAATTTCATTATGATTACGCTTGGAACCGGTGTCGGTTCAGGAATCGTAGTGAACGGCGAGGTCCTTTACGGCAGCGACGGGTTCGCAGGAGAACTTGGTCATACCATCGCCGTGCGCCATAACGGACGCCTATGCGGTTGCGGCCGCACAGGGTGCCTTGAGGCCTACTGCTCTGCAATAGGCGTGGCCCGTACGGCCCGCGAATGGCTCGATCTGAGCGACGAACCTTCACTGCTCCGTGATGTTCAGGAGATTACCTCGAAAGACGTTTATGAAGCTGCCAAAGAAGGGGATGCCGTTGCGAAGAGAGTGTTCGATTTCACAGGACGCATCCTTGGCGAGAAACTGGCGGATTTCATCCATTTCTCCGCTCCAGAGGCAATCGTGCTGTTCGGTGGTCTTGCAAGGGCGAAAGAGTTTATCTATGAGCCCACTCTCAAGGCCATGAATGACAACGTGCTTCCTTTGTGGAAAGGTAAGGTCAAACTCCTTTTCTCCCAGTTGAAGGAGTCAGATGCCGCCATCCTTGGTGCTTCTGCGCTTGCATGGGAACTTTAGGAAAACAACTTTAACACTTATTTATAATGAAAAAGAACTTTTTGTTTGCATTGATCGCTGCCTCACTTGCAGTGGTCGCCTGCTCACCCAAAGCTGAAAAGGTGGCAGAGGTTGAAGATGGCGAAGAAGCCGTCGAATCGGTAGAAGAGGTCGTGAAGACCGCCAAGGACTATAAGCCCTCCAAGAAACAGATTGACTCCGTTTCCTATCTGGTCGGCATCAACTTCGGTTCCTTCATCAAGGGATACGACTTCGGCGATCTGAACTATTCCCAGATCAAGAAGGGTATGAACGATTTCATCAAAGCGAAGGGCAATATGCGTGATCCTGAATTCGGAAAGCAGTTCAAGGTGAATCCCGACGAGATGAACCGTCTGTTCGGTGAATTCCTCGAGAACCGCCGTGCCCTCAAACTTCTCCAGAACAGCGAGGCCGAGGAAAAATTCCTTGCCAAGAACAAGACTGTAGAAGGAGTGGTTGAACTCGAGAGCGGCCTTCAGTACAAGATCATCGAGGAAGGTGGCGTAAAGCCTACAAGCGAGAAGGATACCGTTTGGGTGCGTTATCAGGGCAAGACCCTCGATGGCAATGTGTTCGACGAGGTTCCCGCCGACCGTGACTCCGTGAGGTTTATCCTCAACCGTGTAGTGAAGGGCTGGACCGAAGGTCTGCAGCAGGTAGGCGAAGGCGGCAAGATTGAACTCTATGTTCCCGCCAAGCTTGGATACGGTGAGCGCGGCAACCAGGGCATCGAGCCCAACGCTACCCTCATCTTCAATGTCGACCTTTGCAAGGTTGCTCCTTTCGTAGAAAAGGAAGAAGAAGCCAAGTAAGCCTGACGGCTACTCGTTTTCATCATAGATGACGTCCTCCTCTTCGAGGTCGTCATCTTCTTTTTCGTCCTCGTCGTCCTCGTCTTCCTCGTCTTCCTCCTCGTCATCTTCATCCTGGATGCCGAGAAGGCCGAGGATTCCGGACGGTTTTTCACCCGGCAGGCGCCTGCGGTTGTCGGGCAGGTCTTCGAAAGCGACGTATCCGTGCTCAAACTCTATGGGCAGGGGACCCTTGGTCTCTATGCAGAGCGGAAGCTGAACCTCTTGTCCGCTTTCTTCTCCTTCGAACGTGATGATGACTTTCTTTTTGGACACTACATCGTAGAAATAATCGAATTTTACGATGCCCGCCTTTACCGTATCTTCGAGAGTGACTTCGTCAACCGCTTTGTTTCCGGGAAGCGGCATGAGTGCAAAACGTGCCGAGACATTTCCTGCTTCGTCAAAAGCTTTGAACAGAATCTGCTGGTCCTGGGGGAACTCAAGATCGGCGCGAAGTTGCTTATGCAGAGTATATAAGGTGTTGTTGGAGTTAACAAGATATAATCTGAAAAAGCCCTTTATCCCTTCGAGCGTTACACGGTAACGATAAGTCATCATCCAATGATTTTAAGAATATCACTGCGAATATACGAGATTTTTACTAAATTTGGTTATGAATTCTTGCGATAAATACACAAGTATTGCTGCCCGGTCCGAAGGTCTATACAAGGAGAGCGGCAGTCGTTTTATCGCTTATGCTTTCCCGGTAAGCCGTGAATCTGAAATAAAACCCATAGTCGATGCCATCCGTGCCGAGCACCACGGCGCCAGACATCACTGTTTCGCCTATCGGATTGCTACTTTGGAGGATGGCCCCGAGGGTGTACATCTTCACAAGGAAGGTTCCTGGCGTGCCAATGACGACGGAGAACCGTCAGGTACCGCCGGGAGGCCTATTCTTGGTCAGATAGATTCAAAAGGGCTTCAGAATGTGCTGGTGGTTGTCGTACGTTATTTCGGGGGAGTGCTGCTGGGAGTTCCGGGTCTGATCCGTGCATATAAAAGCGCTGCTGCAGATGCTCTCGAAAAGGCCGAAATCATTGAGAAGACTGCATCGCGATGCTGGAGCATTGCCTTCGATTATGCCGCAATGCCTTCTGTAATGGGCGAAATCAAAGCACTCGGTCTGGAAATCAGCTCACGTGATTTTGCAGAAGCATGCACACTTGAACTTGTCGTCCCACTCTCAAAAGAGCGCCCCTTTTTGCAGAATTTAGAAAAAATAGGTATATTTAAAGATAAAATCAACTTAATGCCATGAGCAAAAAACACGTATTCAATGCAGGTCCCTGCCTTCTGCCCCAGGTGGCCATCGAGCATGCCCGTGAGGCTCTTCTCGATTTCAAGGGCACAGGAGTATCACTGATATCCATTTCGCACCGCACCAAGGAGTGGGAAGAGACCATGAATGAGACCCGTGCCCTTTGGCGCGAGATCCTGAACATTCCCGATGAATATGAAACCGTGTTCCTCGGCGGCGGAGCCAGCATGCAGTTCCTGTATGTAGCAATGAACTACCTTGAGAAAAAAGCTGCATATCTCGATACCGGCGTGTGGGCGCACAAGGCCCTCAAGGAAGCCCAGGGCCTGGGCGATGCCTATGCAATCGCCTGCTCCAAGGATAAGAACTACAGCTATATCCCCAAGGGATTCGAAATCCCCACGGATCTTGACTACCTGCATATTACCACCAACAATACCATCTACGGTACGGAAATCAAGCAGGATATTGACTGCCCCGTTCCTCTCATTGCAGATATGTCTTCCGATATCCTCAGCCGCCGCGTTGATGTGAGTAAGTATGCGCTGATCTACGGTGGTGCGCAGAAGAATGCCGGCCCTGCTGGCGTGGCATTCGCCATCATCCGTAAGGATAGTCTCGGCAAAGTAAGCCGGTATATCCCTACAATGCTTGATTATCGCGTACATCTCGAGAAAGAATCCATGTTCAACACCCCTCCCGTGTTCTCCATCTTCGTGATGAACGAGACCCTGAAATGGCTCAAGAGCATAGGCGGCATCGATGCGATCCATGCCATCGATGAGAAGAAGGCTGCGACCCTCTATGCCGAAATCGACCGTAACAGCCTCTTCACCGGCACCGCTGCCAAGGAAGACCGCTCGATCATGAACATCTGCTTTGTAATGGCCCCGGGATATGAGGATCTGCAGGATGAATTCCTCGCATTCACGAAGGCGCGCGACATAGTCGGCATCAAGGGACACCGTTCCGTGGGCGGTTTCCGCGCATCGG
>CACXHM010000021.1 GCA_902767465.1 uncultured Bacteroidia bacterium | reverse complement strand
GATAAGGATTACCTTCGCAACGAGGCGACGCTTGCCGCGATAGAGGAAATGCTGAAGGGCCGTGATGCGGAAGAGATCGATTCAATCGAAATCACGGGCTACAGCTCGATCGAGGGATCGGAGGCGGACAATGCCCGCTGCGCAGAGCAGCGCGCCGAAGCACTCCGCGACTATATAATAAATAAGCATCCCGAACTCGAAGGGAAGGTGAAGGTTAAATCCGAAGGCGAAGCCTGGGACGATCTTCGCAAGGCCGTGGAGCAGGATCCCAACCTGAGCGAGAAGTCCCGCCGGGAGATCCTTTCGGTCATCGACTCCGACGATGCCGCCGACGTGAAGGAGGCAAAGCTTCGCGAGCGGAAGGAATGGGATAGGCTGAAGAAGGACTCGTTCCCCGGAACGGACTATGCAAAAGTCAAGGCTGATTTCCGCAAAAAGACTACGATCCCAGAAAACGAAATCAGTACTGAAATAGAGGTGGATGACACTGAAGACATCAAGGTTGATGACGGTACTTTGAAACTTTCCGATACTACTCTTGTGATTAAACCTATAGCTGAACCTGCTGTCGAGAAGCTTCGCAAGCCTATGTTCGCTGCATCCACCAATGTGGTTTATGACCTCGCGGGCATTGTGGACGGCTTCCGCTGGACTCCAAATATCTCCGTTGAACTTCCTATCGGCAACAAGTGGAGCACCTATGCCGAGTACGCTTTCCCCTGGTGGCTTACAAAGGAGAATGACCAGGCATGGCAGATTCTCAAATGGGACATCGGAGCACGCCGCTGGCTCTCACGTCACGATGATTCCGACAAAATGGATATACTTTCCGGACATTTCCTTGGCATCGACCTCGGAGCCGGATACTATGATATCGAACCCAAACACAAAGGCTGGCAGGGTGAGTTCCAGACCGTTGGACTGGAGTACGGCTATGCCTTTAAGTTAAGTCAGGCCTGGAGGCTCGAAGCCTACGTTGGCGCAGGCTGGATGGGTACACATTACCGCTACTATCAGGGCGATTCCACAGACGAGCACCTGCTCTATCAGCACCATGGCAAATTGATGTGGTTCGGGCCTACCAAAGCTGGAGTGAGCATTAAATATATATTCAATAAACCGGACAGGAGGGCTATACGATGATGAAGAGAAGAAATATCCTGTTTGCCCTCGTGGTTCTCCTGCTTGCAGCGTTCGGATGCGAACGCCGCCCGCTGGAAGGCATTTACCGCTCCACCGTGCGCGTGATCATCAAGTGCATCTGGAAGGTGGAGGCCTATCCCGAAGGAGTGACTCCTTCCGGAGTTACCATGTATTTCTTCCGCGATGGAGAGTATTACACCACCATCACCACATCCAATGTGGATTCCTGCGAGGTGCAGCTTCCCGTAGGACACTACAAGATGTTCATGATAACCCAGAGCCCCGAGGAATACTGGAGGATGCAGTTCGACAATATGACATCGTTCAACGCTGCTTCCACAAGCCTTCGTGAGAGTTCTGCGGCATGGGTGACCAGGACCGACGATGAGGTCGTGGTGGAGAATCCCGAGATTGTCTGTGCAGGTGTAAGCGAAGAGTTCGAAATCACCACCAAGATGACTGAGGACTACCAGTACTACTATACCAACCTCAAGAGCCTTCGTGCCGCACGTACCAAGAATAAGACAAAAGCAGAAAGCAAGTCTGGCGAGACCAAGAGTGAGGAAGAACTATGGTATGAAGAAAGGGTGGAATACTACACAATTCGAATCCCGGTATATCCGCAGAATATAGTTTCGCAGTTGTGGGTGACCATATACGCCGGCAGGGCTGACGTGCTGCGTTCGGTGCGTGCTTCTACCAGCGGCATGGCCCGTTCCTTCGAACTCACGCAAAACATTACCGGATCCGGAAAAGCCATTCAGATTATCAGCCAGTGGGAACTGGAGATGGATAATTATTCTGACCGTATCGGCCATGTGGATGGTATCATCACTACCTTCGGTCTTCCGGACGGCGAGATGCCTTCTTCGGTGCGAGACTCTACCCTCAATGTTTCCACCTTGTTGGTCGACAACAAAACGCAGGCGGACTATGTGTTCAGCATAGGCGACAAGATCCAGGTTCTTCCCCCTAACAAAGGATACCGCGGTCTTTACCGTCTGATCTTCGGCAGCGTTACCGATCCTGCCATCATCCTGCCGGATGTCAAGCCCGAGACCGGAGGCGGAGGATTCGTTGCAGGTGTGGAAGATTGGGAGGAAGAGATTGAAGCTGGAATAACCTTATAATAGAAAATGAAACAAAATGTTACAAATTAATAATAATATAAATCTTCTAATCGTTATGAAAAAGTATTTTGCAATTGCAGTTGCATCTGCAGTCGTCCTGGCCGGATGCGCCAAGGTCGAAAACTACGAGGTGACCGAGAACAATGGTGAGATTCCTATCGGTTTTACCAATTACTCTCCTACAAGTCTTGTGAAAGCCGGTGACACCTACATCAACGGTACCGAGCTCGTTTCCGACAAGCAGTTCGCAGTTTACGCATGGCAGACAGACAATGCCTCTTTCCTTGGCGTGAACCCTGGCACTCCGAATTTCATGAATCCTGCAGTCGTTACCTGGAAGGGCGACAAGACCGACGGTGACGAGAATACCTATTCTCCCGTCCGCTTCTGGCCTTCAGGCGATACACCTGCAAACCTTTCTTTCACCGCATACTATCCTTACGGTGGTGCCGGTATTACCGCCCCTACCTTCTCGAATGGTGTCGGTACCTATGCTTTCACAGCCCAGGCTGCTTCTGAGAACATGGTTGACTTCTGCGTTGCCGATGTAGTGAATGATCAGGTTTATGGCAACACCAATGCAGGTTCTTCATATAAGAGCACTGTGAAGTTCACCTTCAAGCACCAGCTTGCAAAGATTCAGTTCAAGTTCAAAAAGGCTGCCGGTCTTGGAGAAACAACTGTCATCGAACTTGTTGACGCTGAACTCGTGAAGATCAAGAATGCCGGTACTCTTACTGCAACTTATGCACAGAACGCAAGTCCTGCCGTGAACGCTCTTGGAACCACCACCACCGCATGGAGTGCCCAGAGCGGAGAAGCCGGATTCGAGGTTAAGGTGAATACTGCAGATCCCGAGAGCGCAAGCCCTATCGCTCTTACTGAAACCGCTTCTACCGTTGCCAACGGTGACATCTTCCTCATGGTTCCTCAGGACATGGCTGCTAATACCCAGGCAATCAACGTGACCTGGAATGTAAAGGTTTACGATACCGCAGCCAACGCCAGTGCAAACGGTACTACCGGCCTGCTTTCTTCTACCCCCAACACTGCAACCTTGTCGTTCTACAGCGACCTGAAAGTAAGCGATACCGACGACACTGCTGCTTCTGCCATCAACTGGGCGAAGAACAGCTTCGTGACCTATACCATCACCATAGGACCCAAGCCTATCTGGTTCACCGCCGAAGTTGTTGACTGGGCAACCGAGCAGAACGGTTATCTCAACGCACAGTAATATGAATTTGTCCGGGCGGGCCTGACCGCCCGTCTGGATCCGAAATGAACAATAACAATATTATCAACAAACTTTTTAAACGCGTTATGAAAAAGTATTTTGCAATCGCAGCAGCTGCTGCAGTCGTCCTGGCCGGATGCGCCAAGGTCGAGTCCTACAAGGTCGTTGAGAACGACAACGTTCCCATCGGCTTCACCAACTACGTGCCCAAGAGCCTTGTAAAGGCTGACGCCGCCAACTATGTGGCAGGGGCTACTCTCATCAACAATGCTGAGTTCGACGTTTGGGGATGGTACACCGCAAACGGTACTTCCTTCGACGGAACCAACGGAACCAAATTCTTCAGCAATTGGTACACTGTCAAGTATCAGGGTGGCAACGTCGGAACCGACGGTTCTGTCAACGGTTACCCCGACGGAGCCCGTTACTGGCCATCCGGTGACACGCCCGATTATCTGCACTTCTATGCTTACTATCCTTCCAACAAGGGTACCATCACCGCTCCTGCCGCCGGCCTCGGTGCTTTCAGCTTTACTGCTGAAGCCGCTGCCGCTGATCAGGTAGATTTCATGGTTGCCGATGTTGTCAAGGATCAGGTTTATGGCAACACCAACAGCACATTTGACGGTACTGTAAACCTCACTTTCAAGCATCAGCTTACCAAGGTGCAGGTCAAATTCAAGACTACGCAGGCCGTTGTTGACGATCCTAACACCGATATCAAGGTAACCAGCGCCGCTTTCGGCAAGATCAATAACACCGGTACCCTTACCGCAAGCTATGATGGCTCTGCTACCGCTACCGCTTGGAGCGCAGTGTCCGGTGCCGCCGACTACACCATCGCAGTCCCCGCAGGCAACCTTACCGCTACCGCCGCCAACTCCGGCAACGATGCTGACGACGTGTTCCTTCTCGTTCCTCAGACCATGCTTGCCAACACCGATGCAAATGCCCAGTACATCACCGTTACCTGGACAGTTACCACCGACGGTATTCCAACCACCAACACCCGGAAAATCTATCTTGATGACTGCGTTACCACTGACGGTGGTTCCACCGCTGCCAACATCGACTGGGAGAAGAACAACTTCGTGACCTATGTGATCACCATCGCTCCCAAGCAGATTCTCTTCGCAGGAGAGGCCGCAGCATGGGATGCAGAGCAGATCGGTTACTACAACATCCAGTAATTTACACTTTTTGCCTTGTCGGGCCTGACCGCCCGACAGGGTCCTATGAACAATATGAAAAGACAAGGAGTAATACTCTGGATAGGGCTTTCGATGCTGTCTGCTGCCTGCGCCAAGATCGTAACGGACTCTGACGGCGAGAGGGAGTTCTCGGATAATCCCATGCTCTTCCAGACCTACTCGGCAACTTCAAGGGCTGGCGTCATCACCGGCACCACGCTGCCTGAGAACACTTCCTTCGGTGTGTTTGCATACCTGCAGAAAGGGGTGGTCGGCAGCAGTACCGCCCACTGGAGCGACGGAGGCTGGAAGCCCGATTTCATGTTCAATCAGGAGGTTTCTTTCGACGGCACCGATTACAGCTATTCTCCGCTTCAATTCTGGCCCTACAACGAAGAGAATACCATCTCTTTCTGGGCATACTACCCTTACGAGGCTTACACTGCCGGAAATACGGGTGAACTTAAATTTTACGAAACCACCGACGCCGGTTCTCCCGACTTCAGCAAAAACAGCACTACGGGGCTGCCTGTTATAAAGTACAGCGTACCCACCGATCCTGCCCAGCAGACCGACATCCTCTTTGATTCATTTGCCAACAAGGATCAGACATACGAAGGCTGCACACCCACTCCTGGCACGGTCCGTCTGCAATTCCGTCATGCGCTCAGCCTGGTGGAATTCCGTATTGTCAGCAGCGGTGAATCCCTTCCTGAGGGCGCAACTGTCAATATCGTCAATATGACCCTTACCAATGTGGCCGATTCCGGTGTTTGCTCTGATCCATCCGCTTCAATTGCAGACACCACGGCTGCCAAGAGTTTCTGGTCTCCTGTAAGCGGCAACAAGACTATTGAAATCTCGTCTTCATTCAATTCGAGTTTCCTGATGATGCCTCAGACTCTTTCGGAGGAAGGGTCCACTGGCCACTCCGTCATGAAACTGACCCTGTCTTACGATATCGTCTTTCCTGCGGCCGACAATCCCGAAACGACACTTAGCTACGACGGAAACAATTTTGAAGCCTATATATGGCGTTCAACCGGTACGGCTTATGGTGTTAAGCGCTGGCTGCCCGGACGCAAGTACGTATATAATATAGAAGCCGGACTCGAAAAAATCGAGTTCAGTGAAGTCACCGAAATGTCCTGGACAAGTGAATGGCCTGAATAAATGACAGTCATGAAAAAGATACTCATCATAGCAGGGCTTCTTGCCGCAATCATTTCCTGCTCGAAGGTTACGATCGTCGAGGAGGCGGATGACCTTGTGGGATTCGATACCTTTGCTTTGCGTACCGCATCTTCCAAGGCCGGAGACAGTTACATCGGCGGTAGCAAGACTGCAACGACCAATATCCCGGTGGACAGCAAGTTCGGGGTGTTCGCATATCTGCACAAGGGAAACTCATCTACCGGCACTGTCGGAGAGTGGAGCAGCACCGTGAATGAGAACCGTTCCAATCTGATGCTGAACTATTGGGTACAGAGGCAGGAACCGACGCCCGGTACCTATACTTACTACTATCCGCGCAGCGAGTGGCGCTACTGGCCCAAGAACACTACCGACCGTATTTCTTTCTTTGCCTACTATCCCTATGCTGCAAATGCTTTTGAAGTTGGCGAGGATGCGGAGAGTGACGGCACCGGTATCACCCTTCAGGATCCGGAAGATGACCACTACGGTTATGCACACAATCCTGTCGGATTCCCTAAATTCAAATTTGTGGTGAATACCGACGCTTCCAGGCAGGTTGACTTCATGATTTCGGACATGTGTCTCAACCAGAGCAAGAAGGCGGACTACCTTACCGGAGAAGGTGACGTGAAATTCACTTTCCACCACATGCTGAGCCAGATCCGTATCAAAAAGATCGATTTCGTGCTGGATAATGATGCTGTCCAGATAGACTCCGTACAGTTCAAGTTCCTGGGAGTTCCTGTGAGCGGAATATGCACTCCTTCTATCATTTCCTCTCCCGACGGCAGGGGCAATGCGGCAATGGCATTCAACTGGAGCGGTTTCAACTCCAACAACTCCGAATTCAATACGACATTCTATGACGAATCCGGCACCGACGCAGAAAAACGTGCTGCCGTGATGCTGATGATCCCTCATCAGTTCGATGTTGACGATCCGAACAAGGATGTTGTGGAAGTTACATTCAGGGTTAATCGTGAAGATTACCTTGGAAATGGTGAATACTACACATATAAAGGTCACCTCAGAACTTCGCTCAGTGCCGGGGGGCTTACCGGGTGGGAGCGTAACAAAATATACAACTATTCCATCACTGTCACCCTCAACGCCATTAAATTCTCCGTTGAGACGGAGGACTGGCCGGAGGCGAGTACCGATGTGAACACCATCAAAGTTGACTTGGAAAATCTTGACGACTGATGTTATGAGAAAGTTCTTGCCATAT
>CACXHM010000020.1 GCA_902767465.1 uncultured Bacteroidia bacterium | reverse complement strand
GACAATGGTAACCATTGCAACATCCATGGCAATATCGCTTCCGCTGCCCATAGCTATGCTCAGGTCGGCAGTAGCGAGGGCGGCGCTGTCATTGATTCCGTCACCGACCATGGCAACCTTTTCTCCTTTCTGCTGAAGTCCTTTTATGAATTCTGCCTTATCATTTGGGAAAACGCTTCCCTCAAATTTGTCGATTCCCAAATTCCGTGCTGCCAAACGTGCCGCAGCACCTGTATCGCCGCTCAAGAGATAGCTCTTGATTCCATTCGCCTTGAGCGTCTCCACTGTTTCTGCAGATGTGCCACGGATCTCATCTTCTATGGCAAAAGCAGCCAGAAGGTGACTGTCGGAACTGAACCAAACAACAGTCTTGCCTTCTTCCTGCCACTTCCGGGCCTCCGGGCAGGAAAAACCGCTGCTGTTGCCAACAAAATATGTGGTACTCATATACGTTGCCTCTATGCCACGCCCCGGGATATTGATAAAATCGGTAATCGTTTTTGGCTCTACATCTCCCGCCTCTGCAAGCAGGGCCTTGGCAAGAGGGTGGTCGGAATTGGACTCCATTGCCTTCAGAATGCCACGGGAATTCTCGGCCAGCCATATCCTGTCGCAGACCTTGGGCTCTCCCATGGTCAAGGTGCCGGTTTTGTCGAACACTACGGATTTAATCTTCCGGGCAAGCTGCAAAGCATCGGCATTCCGGATAAGAATTCCCTTGTCGGCACCGTTTCCGATGCCGGCGACTATGGCCGTGGGGGTTGCAAGTCCCAGGGAACAGGGGCAGGCAATCACAAGTACCGAAACCATATTCAGCAACGCCTTTGAGAATCCGGCTCCGGGCACCGACAGCCAATACGCGAAGGTGATCAGCGACAGCACGAGAACAACAGGAACGAAAACCGCTGCAACCTTGTCTACGGTGCGTTGGATGGCAGCTTTGCTTCCCTGAGCATTTCGAACCATTTCTATTATGCCGGACAAAAGAGTATCGTTGCCTGTTTTCTGGGCAAGCACCACCAGCACACCATTTCCGTTCATTGTGCCGGCATAAACTTTCTCTCCTTCATATTTTTCTACTGGAAGAGGTTCTCCGGTAAGTAGGCTTTCATCAACGAACGAACGGCCCTCTACTACCGTACCGTCCACCTGGATTCTGGCTCCAGGCTTAACTTTAATTCTGTCCCCGGGTTTTGACCTGTCTTTTTTGGGGCGCAGCCCCATGAGTTTTCTGATAGATGCCGTGGTGCCGAATTTTGCCCTATCTTCAAGGACCCGGCCGATCAAAATAAATGCAGTAATCATTGAAGCCGAGTCAAAATATAAGGGAGCGGCTTTTTCGGCAGTACCCATTACCGAAGGAAAGACCAGATTGAAAGTGCTGAAAAGGAAGGATACAAGAGTGGAAATAGAGACAAGGGTATCCATGCCTGCACCGAAGTGCTTTGCCTGGGACAGGGCAGTGCGATGGAATCTGCGTCCGCACCAAAATACAGAAACGGCTCCAAGCAGAAAAAGCGTAATACCTTTTCCGGGAAAAGGCTTGAACCCCATTTGAAGCAGGAATACAGTTAATGCCAGCACAACAGCCAGAGCCATGTCGCGCCTCGTTGATTTGTAATGGCGAAGACTCATTTCTTCCGCTTTGTCTTCGATCTCATCATCCGTATCGTCAACAAGGATATCATAACCCGCTTTCCGGACTGCCGCCTGCAACTGACTTGCCGACACAATCGCAGGATCATATTCAACGATTGCCGTATTGGAGGCAAGACTGACACTGCAGTCTTTGACACCTTTTTCTGCTTTGATTGCACCTTCGACCCGGGCGACGCATGCCGCACAGCCGAGACCCTCTACAGGGAATGTCCTGTTAATACTGCCCATCTGGTTTGAGTTTTATGCAAAATTACTAATTTTGTGCAAGAAACAGATGCACATGACAGACTTTCATTATTTTACCCCGACAGAAATAGCGTTCGGAAAATCATCCGAAGAAAAACTCACGTTTTTGTTAAAGAAACATGGCGCCCATAATGTTCTGATCCATTATGGCGGCGGCAGTGCGGAACGCAGCGGCCTGCTCGGCAAAATCAGGCTGATGCTGAAAAACGAAGGAATTCCGTTCTGCGAACTTGGCGGTGTAGTTCCTAATCCCCGTCTGTCCCTGGTGAAGAAGGGGATAGATTTATGCCGTGAGGAAGGTGTGGATTTTATCCTTGCCGTCGGAGGCGGCAGCGTTATCGATTCCTCGAAATGTATCGGCTACGGCGTCCCCTACGAGGGTGATGTATGGGATTTCTTCGATTCAAAAGCGGTTCCGCATGCAGCGGTACCGGTGGGAGTGGTGCTCACGATTCCAGCGTCAGGAAGCGAAATGTCCGACAGTACTGTCATTACAAATGACGGTCCGGATCTTAAACGTGGCTGCAACAGCGATATCTGCCGGCCCCGTTTTGCGATCATGAACCCGGAAAGGACTTTTACACTTCCTTCCTATCAGACCGCATGTGGGATAACTGATATCCTGATGCATACGTTGGAAAGGTATTTCAGTAAGGAACACCTTGGCATTACCGACGCTGTTGCCGAAGGTCTGCTGCGTACAGTAATGGATGCCGGCCCGAAGGTGCTCAAGGATCCTTTCAACTACGAACTCCGTGCATCCATCATGTGGGCCGGAAGTCTTTCGCATAACGGTCTCACAGGATGCGGTGCAGTATCTGATTTCGGAACGCACAGGCTTGAGCACGAGCTGAGCACCATGTTCGGCGTCGCCCACGGGGCTGGACTTGCAGCGCTATGGTGTTATTGGGCGGAATATGTAAGGGAAGAGGATCCTTCCAGATTCGATACCTTCTCAAGAAACGTACTTGACGGCAAGGATGCAATAGAAGGAATGCGCGATTTCTTCCATAGTATCGGCATGCCAACATCCATTCCGGAACTGATAGGAAGAAAAGCAACTCAGCAGGAAATTGAAACCATGGCCTTGAGGTGCAGCCGCGGAGGATCGTTCAAAGTCGGCAATTTCAAGGTGTTGGGACAAAAGGAGATGCTCGAAATATACAATATGTCGAATAAATGATTTTTTTGCTAAATTTGCCGAGTTTAAAAGCGATCATTGATTCAATTATAACGTTATGAAAAAAGTTCTCATCGCAGCAGCAATGCTGCTCTCCATCTCCGCTGCAGCACAGACTGCAGGAGAAGCTATGCTTGCCCAGGCTCAGAAAAATGTGCAGCAGGCCACCGAGAAGTACAATGCACAGGTAGCCGCAAGTGACAGACAGATTGCTGCCAGCCAAAAGGTTATCAACGAAATCAAGCTTATCCAGGCAAAGGACCAGGCTACTCTCGATCAGGCAAATGCCACTATCAAAGCAAAGCAGGCTGTGCTCAAAACAAAAAATGACACCTATTCTGCAAAAAAGAAAGAATTTAAGGTAGACAAAGTCCTCGATGCAGACGAGCAGTATCAGCTTTCAATCCTCGAAGGTGAAGCAAATGTCCTTAAATCCGAAATAAAGACTGACAAGGCTGCTGCAAAGAAACTTCAGGCCGCCGTTGATAAAGACAAAGAACTTATCAAGAACGAAGAGAAGAAAATTGCCGACAGCAAAGCTGCTGTCAAGGCTGCCAAGACTGAAATTGCACATGCAAAAAAACTTGTTAAAGCCAGTGAGAAGCAGGTAAAGGCAGAAGCAAAGACTGCCGCCGCTGCTGCCAAGGCTGCAGATAATTCTGCCGCTGTTGTCGAGATTCCTGTGCCCGTCGAGAATCAGGTCGCTCCTGCCGCCGTTCCCGAGCGTAATACCGAGCCTGTCGTTGCAGAGCCCGCCACAGCCGAGCCGGCTGTTGTTCCTGCGCCCGTTGCAGAACCCGCTGTAGTTCCCGCTCCGGCGGAACAGCCTGTTGCAGCTCCCGCAGTTGAGCAGTAATATTCCAAGGATAACGATTGTCGGTGCCGGTGCCGCCGGTTGCTTCTGCGCAGCGCAGTTGAAAAGCGGCCTTCCCGGTGCCGATATCCGTATTATAGAGGCCGGACGACGGCCTTTAGCCAAGCTTTCCATCACCGGAGGAGGAAGATGTAATATCAGTAACGATTTCTCCACTGTTCACAGTCTCGCCGAAGTGTATCCCCGGGGCGCAAATTTAATGAAACGTGCGTTAAAAGAGTTTCCTGTGCAGGCGACTCTCGACTGGTTTGGCAAGAGGGGTGTTCTTTTCCGGACCGAAAACGAAGGACGCATCTTTCCTGCTTCCGATGATGCAATGCAAATTGTTAATACTCTGCTCTCGGCTGTTGAAGGAGTAAGTATAACTACCGGTCAACGGGTTGACAGGCTTTCGGACAGCGATATTCATGTG
Source organism: uncultured Bacteroidia bacterium (assembly GCA_902767465.1). Classification (GTDB taxonomy): domain Bacteria; phylum Bacteroidota; class Bacteroidia; order Bacteroidales; family UBA932; genus Cryptobacteroides. The sequence goes on along the minus strand of CACXHM010000020.1, from coordinate 2,776 downwards.
ATTACCTGCGGAGGAGGGAGGGGAACGGAGATCCTGAAAAATCTGCCCGTAAAAATTGAAACTCCGGTTCCGTCGCTTTTCAGTTTTAATATTTCAGACAGTCCATCCGGCGGCAGGGCTGCAATAACGGCTCTTTCCGGACTCTGTTGCAAGGCAGCCTTGTTTATTCCCGGTACTGGTTTGCGATCCGAAGGCGACCTGCTCATAACCGACTGGGGGTTCAGCGGCCCTGCAGCTTTGAAACTGTCATCGTATGCCGCACGATATCTCGCCGGGCTCTCATACAGAAGTCCGATAGTTGTGAGATGGACATTGCTGAACGAAAATGAGTTACGTTCCGAGCTTGACAGAATCAGGCGTGACAACCCGCGTAAGATGCTTCGCAGTGTCGGACCTGAAGGCCTGCCCGCAAGATTATGGGACTACCTGCTGAACCGCAGTGGACTGGAAGGCACAAGGCCTTATTCTGAACTTGGTCAAAAGGGGTTGGGAAGATTAGTACAGACGCTGATGGTTGATACCTATCAGATCAGCGGCAAAAACCGTTTTCGCGATGAATTCGTTACCTGCGGGGGAGTGTCACTCAGTTCACTTAACATCAATACTCTCGAATGCAAAGAACATCCCGGCCTGTATTTTGCAGGCGAAATATTGGATGTTGATGCTATAACCGGAGGCTTTAATCTCCAGGCTGCATGGTCCACGGCCGCTATTGTTTCAAAATCAATAATTTCAAAATATGGTACGTAAAATTTCTGACTCCATCGTTTATATTGGAACCGATGATTATTCCGATCCTAAATTCGAGAACCAGTATGAAATTCCGGACGGAATGGCATATAATTCATATCTTATAAAGGACAATAAAACTGCCATTCTTGATTCCTGTGACATACGCACAGCCGAAGCATGGAGGGAGAATCTTGTAACGGCCCTGGAGGGATCCGAACCAGATTATTTCATTCTTCATCATCTGGAACCTGACCACTCTTCACAACTGTCATGGTTGCTTGAAACTTATCCTTCGCTCACTCTTGTAGCCACATCCAAAGCCCTTCAAATGATACCGCAGTTCTTTCCCGGAATAATACTTGAGGGACGGACTCTTGCCGTCAAAGAAGGCGATGTCCTTGAACTCGGAGCCCATAAACTTAAGTTCTACATGGCTCCGATGGTTCATTGGCCAGAGGTGATGGTAAGCTATGAAATGGCAGAAAAAATTCTGTTTTCGGCTGATGCTTTCGGCAAATTCGGTGGTTTGGAGCATTGTGGATTCGACTCCAAAGAGGAAAAAGACTGGGCATGCGAAGCCCGGCGCTACTACTTCAATATCGTTGGAAAATATGGCGTACCTGTCCAGACTCTACTGAAAAAACTGGGCTCAGAAGACATCAAAACCATCTGCCCGTTGCACGGTCCCGTGCTGACAGGAGAACTGAGCGAATATTTTCGTCTCTATAATATATGGAGCAGTTACGAAGTTGAATCCGATGGCGTTTTTGTTGCTTGTGCATCCATTCACGGCAATACGCTCAAGGCTGCCGAGAGCTTTGCCAAGATGCTTCGTGAAAGGGGAGTGAAGGTTGCTTTTTCCGATCTTACCCGTGACGATCAGGCAGAAGCGGTTGAAGATGCTTTCCGTTACCGCACATTGGTCCTTGCAGCTTCATCCTATGATGCAGGATTGTTTCCGCCTGCGGCAGAGTTTATATCCCATCTTCAGGACAAGAACTGGCAAAACAGGCGTGTGGGACTTATAGAGAACGGCTCATGGGCACCTTCTGCAGGTCGTGTCATGCGCGAAAAATTCGCGGCAATGAAGGACATTACCTTGCTGGAGCCTCTTGTATCTATCCGCAGTGCTTTTAAAGAGACGGATATCCCGGCTCTTACGGCCCTTGCCGATGCTGTCTGTAATTAGTCGCTATGCCAAAGCTATCAGTATAAGCAGCTGAGCTATAAGCACCCGCATGAACATAGTGAGAGGATAGACCGTTGCGTAGTTAACGGAAGTATAATTGCTGTCATAGGCCCCCTGCGCAAAGGCAAGTACCGGAGGGTTAGTGGTTGAACCGGTAATCAGGCCGCAGATCTGGAAAAAGTTCAGCTTGCAGACAAAATGTCCGATGAGCATTGTAATCAGAATGGGAACTATGGTAATAACAGCTCCATATGCGATCCACATATAACCACCGCCCACCAGTGAACTTATAAAATTTTCTCCTGCACCAAGACCCACAGCTGCAAGGAAAAGATTGATACCGATTTCGCGTATCATCATATTGGCACTGAGGGTGGTATAGGTCGTGATTCGAAGCTTCGGCCCGAAATGACCAAGGAGAATCGCAATGATGAGCGGACCTCCTGCAAGACCCAGCTTGACAGGTTGGGGGATGCCGGGGAACCGGATAGGAATACTTCCAAAGATTACACCCAGGGCGATTCCTGCAAATATGGGCACGAGATTGGGGTGCGAAAGAGTTTCCGGTTTGTTACCTACAACCTTTGCAACGGCATCGATAGCTTCTTTGGTACCTACCACCTGAATGCTGTCTCCCATCTGAAGCACCAGATTCGGACCGGCAACCAGTTCAAGTCCGGAACGCATGACTCTGGTAACAGTAACACCGTAAGTTGAACGGATATGCAGGTTTTTGAGATGCTGGCCTGTCAAAGAAGATTTGGTAATGCTCAGGCGCCTGGAAACCAGATTGACATCCATCTTCTTCCAATCATCCAGGTGCATGGGGACCTCTTCGCCGAAAATGATGCGGAT
>CACXHM010000019.1 GCA_902767465.1 uncultured Bacteroidia bacterium | reverse complement strand
CCGCCAGGCCACCGACGAGTATTCCGACATCCACATAGCCTGCGAATCCCTCCCCTACGACCAGTTCGATCCCGCTTCGTGCATGGAAGCTTTTTCCAAAGTTCTGTCCCTGGAGCCCGACGCGGTGATAATAGGTCCTACCTTCGATGCCGAGACACATTCGCTGTGCTCGGATCTCGATGCGGCGAAAGTACCCTACGTTTTCGTTGACACCACTTTCGAGAACACACATCCGCTTGCATCCTTCACCGCAGACCAGCCGGCCGGCGGAAGTCTCGTAGGAAGCATCCTCCTGAACATAGTCCCTCCTGACAGGAAAATTGCTCTTTTCATGTCGCGCCATGGCGAAAAAGGGCAAGCCCGCAACGCGCAGCAGCGCCGTGAAGGCCTCGTAGGATATCTGAAAGAAGTAGGAAAGGCGGACAGACTGGTGGAAGCAGGACTGAACCTGAGAGAAGGAGACTGGTCCGGCATGCAGGATTTTTTCCGTGAGCATCCCGAAATCGGCGGCATCTGCGTCATGAACTCCAGGGGGCATATCATTGCGGACTTCCTTCAGAGTTCCGGGATCGGCGATGTCAAGATCGTTGCATTCGACCTCACCGAAAAGAACATCAGGTGCCTGCAGGAAGGAAGGATCTATGCCCTTGTATGCCAGCGTCCCGAAAGACAGGGCTTCCTGGCCGTGACCACCCTCCTGGAGTATCTCCTGTACAAACGCACGCGGCATTCCGAACAGAACCTTATGCCTCTGGACATCGTCCTCAAGGAGAACCTTCCATTCTACAAATAAAAAATTTTGCGGATATCTGAAAAGTTTATATCTTTGCAGTCCCAATCGGGGGTATAGCTCAGTTGGTAGAGCGCTTGCATGGCATGCAAGAGGTCAGGGGTCCGAATCCCCTTATCTCCACAAGAATTCAGCAGGTCAGATGACCTGCTTTTTTGTTAGGGAGACCCGACGCATCCGCTAGCCTGCCACAATGGACCTTCCTTAAAAATGGCCAAAACCATGGAAGGTCCCCGGGGAAAAGCTTGGACCTTCCTTGAAAATCCCCGAAATCATGGAAGGTCCCCGGGGAAAAGCTTGGACCTTCCTTGAAAATGGCCAAAATCCTGGAAGGTCCCCAGAAAAAAGCCTGGACCTTCCTTGAAAAGAGCCAAAATCCTGGAAGGTCCCAACGAAAAACTCGGACCTTCCTTGAAAAAGGCCGAAAACCTGGAAGGTCCCAACGAAAAAACCCGAACTTTACGAAAGTAATTCTTTTTTACTAACCGAACAACAGGCATTTTTTTATTAATTTAGCGGATATGTTCAAAGTCAGCGATCCGATATTCGCGCCCCCAGAGGTTTTTTCCACTCCGCTTCAGCAGATGGTTTATGACAGTTTTGCACGTTTGGGAATCCCATTCGAAAGAGTCGAGACCGACCCGGGACTCACTATGGAGGACTGCCGGCATATCGATGCCAGAATCGGAGTGCGGATCGTAAAGACCGTGTTCCTGTGTAACAGGCAGCAGACAGAATTCTGGCTCTACGCTACTACGGACGATAAACCCTTCGTTACGAAGGAGTTCTGTGCTGCCCTGGGAGGCATTCCCAGAGTATCTTTCGCATCCGCCGAAAAGCTTCAGGAACTCACCGGAGTTCAGGTCGGAGCAACCACTATACTGAGTGCCGTCCTGCCCCAATGTTCAGGCGTCCATCTTGTAATGGACCGCAGCGTTGCCGAAAGCGAATGGTTCGCCTGCACCGACGGCACCCCTACCTGTTTCATAAAGATCCGCACCGGATATCTCCTTGAAAAGTATATCCCTGACTGCAAGCACAACATAACAATCATCTGATCCCGTATATGAAAGCAAAACTCATCCCGATACTTTTCCTCCTGCTATCCTGCGGCAAGGGAGCAACAGAAAACAATGACATCCTCGGCAACTGGCTTGTTGAATCCATTTCCAGGCATGAAATCACATCGACCAGCGATTCCGGTTGGAAGGACATCGTTGTCTGGGGCGCGGTCTTCTTCCGTGGAGAGATTCTCTCCATAGAAACCTCGCTCATCCGCCCATGCCCCAGCGCTGATTCCCTGCTTGAGCCTTATGACAGCTATGACGGCACCATTCCGTGCTCTTTCAAAAATAACGAACTGACCATTGAAGACGTGGAGTTTTTTCAGTCTTCGTCAGGCCCCGATGGAACGAGCGTTTCCAAAACAGCAATATCGGGAGGCACATTCGGTGCGACATTCAAAGACGGCACTGTGACTCTTACCGCCGAATATGAGGAGGAAGACAATCTTGGATATGTCACAAAAAGGACCGGCATCCGCATCGTTCTTATTAAGACCGACCGAAAGTACGATCCAGGCAAATCTGAGACACCTGAAATCATAACGGACAACCCTGTTGATATGAAGAAAATCAATATCAGCGCAGGCGGGCGCAGCATTACCGCCACCCTTGAAGATAATGCCTCGGCAGAAGCTTTTGCAGCCAAACTGAAAGAGGGTCCACTAACGGTCGAACTGAGCGAATATGGCGGATTCGAGAAGGTGGGGCCGCTCGGCTTCAATCTCCCCAGAAATGACGTTCAGGTCTCGGGTGGGCCAGGCGACATCCTCCTCTATCAGGGCAATCAGCTTACTATATTCTACGACACCAACAGCTGGAGTTATACACGTCTGGGAAAGGTTGACGGACTGTCACAGTCAGAATTGAAATCTTTCCTTGGCGACGGGGACGTCAGCGTAACGTTCTCCCTTTAATCAATACTATAATATGAATGCAGATATTCTTCTTAATCAGATAATTGACATAGTTAAAGATGCGTCCGGCCTGATGGTCCGCGAAGGATTTTCGATAAAGGAGAAAGGGAGCATAGAGAATATCGTCACGAGTTCCGACCTGAAGGTACAGCATTTCCTCACCGCAAAATTTTCCGCGCTTCTTCCAGGCAGCGGTTTCCTCTGCGAGGAGGAGGACATGAAGGACCTTGACCATGAGTATGTCTGGATAATCGACCCTATCGACGGCACCGCAAATTACGCCCGGGGCAACGAAAACTGCTGCATCAGCGTGGCTCTTGTCAAAAACAGCCACCTTTTCATGGGAGTTGTGTACAGCCCCTGGAGGGGAGAACTATACTCTGCCATCGCAGGGAAGGGCGCATTTTGCAATGGAAAACCCATCAGGGTATCTCAGAGGTCCTTTGAGGAATCGATTCTCTTTACAGCTATGAGCACCTACCGCAAGGAATTTGCAAAAACGTGCAGCGATATCATCTACGATATCTACATGGGATGCAACGACCTCCGCCGCACCGGATCAGCTGCCGTTGAGCTTTGCCTGATGGCATCGGGTCAGGCAGAACTGTATTTTGAATGGAGACTTATGCCGTGGGATTATGCCGCCGCTTCGCTTATCCTGCGCGAAGCCGGAGGCTGCATCTGCGACCGGAACGGGAAGGCTCCTTCACTCACCGGTCCTTCGCTTATTGCAGCTGCCAATAACGAAAACAGCCTGCAGAGAATACTCAAGACCATCCAACAGCATTTACCGACAGAGACCAAGCATGATTCATTATCCCAGTCTGGTTGTAACAACGAATAATGACAGACTTCGCGGCAATAGATTTCGAGACTGCAAATGAACAGCCAAGCAGCGTGTGCAGCGTGGGTGTGGTTATCGTACGCGAAGGGCGGATCATGAATTCGTTCTACAGTCTGATTCACCCGGAACCGGAGTACTATCAATGGTTCTGCCGCAGGGTCCATGGTATCAGGCCGGAGGATACAGAAGATGCACCGGCTTTCCCTGCGGTGTGGGCGCGGATTGAGCCTATGATCGAGGGCCTGCCTCTAGTGGCTCACAATGCCCGATTTGACGAGGGCTGCCTCAAGGCGGTGCACCGGGTCTATCGGATGGATTATCCGGACTACGTATTCTATGACACCCTTGCAGCTGCCAGAAAGCGTTTCGGGCGAAGCCTTCCCAACCACCAACTTCAAACGGTAGCTGCTGCATGCGGATATGTCCTCAACAATCACCACCACGCCCTTGCCGATGCGGAAGCATGTGCGCAAATCGCCATAAGCATTCTCTGAAATAATTGTTATATTAGCAAAGAATTTGAACACAATAACCATCATGCGCAAGTTTTCAGCATTTCTTATCTGCCTGCTCGCAGGTATCACCTCGTTCGGGCAGCCCCATGTTTTTACGGAAGCGGCCGACCTTACCATCGTAGGTAAAGTTTTCCAGGACACACCCGAACCTTATCAGAGAATGGATTTCACCAAGTATAGCGGATGGACCGAGAAAGACGTCAACCGCCTGGAAATGTCCTCCGGCATTATTGTTTCTTTCAAAACTGACTCTCCGGAAATCTGGGTAAAACCCGAATTCAAAGAAATCAGCAACTCGATGGCATCCGGATATGCCGCCCGCGGCTTCGATCTCTATATCAAAAAAGACGGCGGGTGGCTTTGGGCAGGAAGCTGTGCTTACGCCCTCGATAAAGCGAAAGAAAACGGAAAAGAGCGCAACCTGGTAACGGACATGGACTCTTCCATGAAGGAATGCATCATGTACCTGCCAACCTACAGCAAAGTTAAATCAGTTAAGATAGGGATCAAGGAAGGATCCACAATCGAAAAGGGAGAAATTCCCTTCCGCCATCGTATCTGCCTGCATGGCTCGAGTTTTATGCACGGGGCCAGCACCGGACGTGCCGGTCAGACTGTGCCGGGATACCTCACCCGCATGACCGGAATGCAGTTCTGCAGTCTTGGCGTGAGCGGAGACTGCTGGATGCAGCCCCAGTTTGCGAACGCCCTCAAGGACGCCGATGTGGATGCTTTCGTTTTTGACGCTTTTTCAAACGGAAACGATAAGACAGTAAAGGAGAATCTTTTCAATTTCATAGAAACAATCCAGGCTTCCAAGCCCGGCGTTCCTCTCATCTTCATGCACACCATCTGGCGCGAGCGGCGCAATTTCGACCTCAGACACGATAAAGGTGAAGCAAAGAAAATCGCCATGGCAGACTCCCTCATGAAGATTGCCGTAAAGAAGTATAAAGATGTTTACTACATTCCTTCCAACGCTACTTCCGACCAGCACGACACCACTATTGACGGGGTGCATCCGGGCGATTGGGGCTACCGCCTGTGGGCCGAGTCGGTCTGCAAGCCTATAGTAAAGATCCTGAAGAAATACGGAATCAAATAAATGAAAATGCCGGGCTGCAAACCCGGCATTTTTTACATTCCAAGATTTTCAAATATGAAGGCGTAGATATCAGCCTGCTCTTCAAGGACCTTGGAGAGCGGTTTGCCTCCGCCGTGTCCCGCCTTGGAGTCGATACGTATCAGACATGGATTCGGTCCTGAATTGCATTCCTGCAGGGTGGCGGCAAACTTGAATGAATGAGCGGGGACGACACGGTCGTCATGATCAGCGGTTGTAACAAGCGTTGCAGGATACTTGGTCCCAGGCTTGAGGTTATGCAGCGGGGAGTATCCGTAAAGATAACTGAACATCTCGGGACTGTCTTCCGACGTGCCGTAATCGGGTGCCCAGTTCCAACCTATGGTAAACTTGTGGTAGCGAAGCATGTCCATAACCCCTACTTGCGAGACGGCCACAGCATACAGGTCGGGACGCTGGGTCATGCATGCACCCACCAGCAGACCACCGTTGGATCCGCCCACAATCGCAATCTTTTCTGAAGATGTGTACTTTTGACTTATCAACCACTCGGCAACGGCTATGAAATCGTCGAACACGTTCTGCTTGTTCATCCTGGTACCTGCAAGATGCCACGCCTCTCCATATTCTCCACCTCCGCGCAGATTTGCCTGAACATAGATGCCTCCCGCCTCCAGGAAAGGAATGCGGCTTGATGAAAAAGATGGAGTAAGGGAGATATCAAATCCGCCATATCCATAAAGGTACACAGGATTGCTTCCGTCCAGTTTCAGATTCTTCTTGTGAGTCAGGAAAATGGGTACCGCGGTGCCGTCCTTGCTTGTTACGAACTTCTGCTCCACCTCATATTCCGAAAGATCGAAATTGGTCTTGGGCCGGGCATATACGCTGCTTTCTCCTGTCTCGATATTATAGCTGTAAATAGTTCCCGGTACGGTGAACGATGAGAATGAATAGAAGCACTCGGGCTCATCCTTACGTCCGTTGAATGAGGCACTTCCAATGCCAGGAAGCCGTATTTCATGCTGTCTGGCGCCGTGGATATCGCATAGCCAGGCATGAGTTGAAGCGTCCTGGAGATAGCTTGTAATTATCTTTCCCGAAACGAACGTGACTCCTTCCAGCACACTGCCAGCTTCGGGAATGAGATCCTTCCAGTTTTTGTAATCAGGCCTGGAAAGGTCGGCAGTGACCACCTTGTTAAGCGGAGCTCCGTCATTGGTAAGGATATATATGGTACTGCCATCGGTCTCAACAGGATAGGCACTGTGCTTCATGTCTCTGGTCATCAGCACGAAGCCTTTGTCCGGATTGTCGAAATCCATCACATAGAGATTGTTGCCGGTATCCGCTCCGTCCTCGAACAGGAAAGCCATGGTCTCTTCTTCGTTCACATCAAGGGTATAGAAGCGGAGCGGTTCATCAGGATTGCTGAAAAACACCCGGTCTTCGCTCTGAGGGGTCCCGAGTTTGTGGTAGTAAACCTTGTGCCCTTCGTTCTTGCCACTGTATTCGTGTCCGTCGCCTTTTGGGGTATCATATGCACTATAATAGAAGCCATCTCCCCGCCATGCCGCACCTGAAAACTTGGCCCACTCGATATGGTCTTCGAGGAGGGTTCGGTTCTGAACATCCATTACATAAAACTCCTGCCAGTCGCTCCCGCTGCGGGAAACGCAGTAGGCCATATAGCGGCAGTCACGGGAGAAATACGTTCCCTTCAGGGCAACCGTGCCGTCATCGCTCAGAGTGTTGGGATCGAGAAACACGTGAGGCTCAGCGCCGAGCTCATCCATTTCGTAAAGAACGCTCTGATTCTGAAGACCGTTGTTCTTGTAGAAATACCACTTGCCGTTCTTTTTATGGGTGGGCACACCAACCTTTTCATAGTCGCTCACTTCCTTGAGGCGGGAAAGGATGGTATTACGTGCCGGGAGCTTGCGCAGATACGCATCAGTTACTTTGTTCTGGGCAGCAACCCACTCTGCCGTTTCTTTGGAAGTATCATCTTCCAGCCAACGGTAAGGATCGGCCACGCTGGTGCCGAAATAAACATCTACAGTATTGTCTTTTCTTGTCTGCGGGAGTTTTGGGGCGCAGGAAGACAGCGATAAAGCAATCATTGCAAAACAAATGGTAAATCTTTTAGCTTTCATGCCGGAAAGGTAATAAAAAAGGCGCCGGGAAACAAATTCCTGCGCCTTTCAAATCCTTATAATTAAGAATTAATACCTGTCTTCAGACGACACGGTGAGTTTCTTGCGACCGTGTGCACGACGGGATGCAAGAACGCGACGGCCGTTGGGCGTGCTCATACGCTCACGGAATCCGTGCTTGTTGACGCGCTTGCGGTTGGAAGGTTGGAATGTCCTTTTCATATCTATGCTTTTTTAATTTTTCGAATTAGGGAGTGCAAAGGTAGTTTTTTCCGATTTCAATTACAGATTTTTCTGCAAAATATTCGTTTTTTAACCAAGAATCTATTCTCCAGGCCCGAAAATTTGCTGATGGAATCTGATATTTTTTCTGCAATAATGAAATTTCCTCAGCGACATTCCCTCCTTTCAAATACAGGATACTGTTACGAAAGCGTCCCTTCACCCATGGATAAAAATTATCAAGGCTGGTTACCGCACGGCTCACCACCCAGTCCCATTCCCCACTGAGGTTTTCCGCCCTCGCATTTACGCATTCCACATTCTTCAGGCCCAGTCCGTCTGCGACCTCCTGCGCTACCTTTATCTTTTTTCCTATCGAATCGCAGAGAGTAAATTGCGCCCATGGCATCACCATGGCAAGCGGAATCCCCGGGAATCCACCGCCGGTACCCACGTCCAGGACAGACATCCGATGGCCTTCATCCCCAATGTCGATGGAGTAATAAAGTTCAAGATACTGCGCAATGGAGAGCGAATGCAGGATATGATGGGCGAAAATGTTTTCCTCGTCCTTGCGCGAAACCACATTGATCCTGGCATTCCACTCACGCCAGAGTGCAACCGCCTTGGCGAACTCTGTTTCCGAAGGTATTCTCATAGTCCCCTCGCCTCCTCCAGGAGGCATCCAAGTTCTTCTATGTCACGGCAGATCAGAGATGGAGAATGAGGCCACGCCTTCGCTACTTCCAAGGTGGTTTCTCCACTCAACACAAGCACTCCGAAAGCTCCGGCATTATAAGCGCACTCGACATCCGTATAGATGCGGTCACCCACCATCGCAATTTCCTCTGCAGCAAGGCCGTAGCGATGTTCTATCCCTTCTATCATGGCAGGATCGGGCTTTCCTATCACGGCATCCGGTCTGCGACCCGTGGCATACTCGATGCAACTGCATAGCGACCCGCAATCTACAAGGACGGTAGGCTGGTCGGTGGGGCAGACGCGGTCAGGATTTGTGGCAACATAAGGAATGCCCCTGGAAGCCCACCAGCTTGCCCTGCAAAGGCGGGAATAAACCAGCGTAGGATCGAAAGCGACCACCAGCAGGTCCGGCACATCTTCGGCAGAATCCTCAGCATTGATGAATCCGGCCTCCTCAAACTGACTGATCATTGATGGCGTCCCGAGCAGGAAAAGCTTTCTCGCCGAAGGGTAATTCGCTCTGATATAGTCTATTGTGGCTGGGACTGTGCTGTACATCTGCTTTTTATCTGCACGGATTCCCATTCGTGTGAGTTTGGAGAGATAATCTTCCAGCGAACGGGTCGGATTGTTGGTAAGGAACGAATACCCTATCCCCATTCTGCCAAGTTTGTCGAGAAAGTCCAGAGTGAATGGAAAGATGCTGTCGCTCAAATAAATGGTACCGTCCATATCAAGAGCCACATGCTTGATTTTCAGTAGCGCGTCGCGTAGTTCTTCAGTCATTGTTCATCAAGCTTTCAGTGAATTTTCTGGAACGTTCATATCCGTCTCGGGGAGCTTTCCACATGGACAGGAACACGAATGCTCCGATCACACCCACGCAGATAAAGGTTATAAACACAGCCTTCCATCCGAAATTGTCGGCAATCAGGCCGACGCCTATGGCTGAAAGTGCGGACCCCACATAGCCGAGGATGCCGGTCACCCCGTTTGCGGTGGCGGATGCTTCTTTGGTGGCCTGGTTGGCAGCCCCGATGCCAATAAGTGCCTGAGGGCCATAGATGCAGAATCCGGCAAGGGCAAGAACCATGGTTGAAAGCACTACCGGCATATCTACGAGGGCAAAGAGGCCAAGGAATATCACAGCACCTGTCATGGAGAAGAAGCACATCCGGTGAGCCTTGCCGGCAAAGATGTGATCGGTCGCCCAACCGGCAAAAATAGTTCCTATTATTGCAGTCAGTTCAAAAACAGCAACCGACCAGGCGGCACCGTTAATGTTCATGCCGCGGTCTTCGGTGAGGAACTTGGGCCCCCAGTCGAGCACTCCCATGCGGAGGACATATACGAAGATATTGGCAAAAGCAAACAACAGAACCCATTTGTTTTTGAACACCATGTGTGCAAGAAACGCTTTATGGGCCCCCTTCTTGCCTTCGGTAGCTTCTTTGCCGGTCTCCGTTCCCTCAACCTCAGGCAAGCCTATGCTCTGTGGAGAATCTTTAAGGGCGAAGAAGCAAAGTATCGATCCGCCTATGGCAACTATGGCCGGGATAATGAAACACCATCTCCACGCCCCGTAATGGGAGGCATAAGACATGATTTTGGATGTCTGGTCTGCAAGAGGGAGGTTCTCCCAGCCCTTGATGCTGGCAGCAAGGTTGGACGTGATCCTGGCAACCACGCTGCTGTCGCCGGACATGTCTGCCCCCATGTTTGTCATAATAAGCCCGCAGACCACCACGGCACTGAAGGCGCCTATGGAATGAGATGTATTCCATATACTCATCTTGGTAGCAAGTTCACCGGGAGCTATCCACTGAGGAAGCATTCTGGCCATGGGAGGGAAACCCATTCCCTGGAAATACTGGTTCAACACGATTGTTGCACCCATCACCAGAATCAGCATATTCACGAACTGTGGACCTTCATGAACGCCGGTAATCCAATAGCTGAGATCCACTCCGAATCCGAATCCAAGATTCGCCAGTGCGCAGAGCAGCAGTCCCAGCGCCATGAATTTTCTCGTACTCACCTTCTCTACGACAAAACCGTTCATGAAACGGCTGAATCCGTAAATCAGCGAACCTATGGCTATCACCACTCCGAAACTGGTATTGGATATGCCGTATTCGGCCGTAAGGCCGGGCATTGCTATCGAAAAATTTTTACGTACAAAGTAATAAATGGAATATACCACCATCGACACGATGATCGTTTCCCATTGCCAATACTTAAAACTCTTGTTGGTTTTCATATAGATTCGTCTGTTTTTATTCTATCGATTTGTGCTTTCGCACGACGAATGCGTGTGCGCACCGTATTCAGAGGAAGTCCCGTCTCTTCAGCTATCTCGGAGTATTGCAGCCCGTCAACGAGACGCATCCGGGCTATGCGACGGTAGAGTTCGGGAAGGCCGTCAATATAACCTTCGGTCTGCATCTTGTCTTCGCCTCTGATGATGGATTCCAGAGGAGTGTCTTCATCGCTGCCTATGGTGCTTACCGCAGTGCCCGCGGAAAGATCCTGATCTATGGACACATAACGCCTTTGAGTACGGTTTTCCTGTTCTACGGTATCCACGGCCGTGTTATGTGCAATGTTCATCAGCCATGTTGAGAACCGGCTCTTGGCCGGATCGTAGGTACGAATCTGCCGGAAGGCCTTTTCAAAACTGCGCGAACAGATGTCTTCCACATAAAAGTCGTCGAGATTCTTCATGCGGCTTTTGATATAAGCCCGCAGGGAATCTATGTGCGTGTCCCAGAGTTCGGTAAAAGCAGCACCGTCTCCTATTATTGCGAGCCGCAGCAACTCGTCAATGGGCCTCGAGCCAGGTCTTGCCATAATTGCATTCTACGGTTAGGGGAACGCTGAGTTCCATTACATTTTCCATTTCTTCCACAAGAAGAGCCTTCACGGTTTCAATTTCCGCCTCCGGCACCTCAAGCAGAAGTTCATCGTGAATCTGCAGCACCAGCTGCGATTTCAAAGACTCCCGGCGCAGCCGTTCATCCACCCTTATCATCGCCATCTTGATAATATCGGCGGCCGTTCCCTGGATGGGAGCATTGACGGCATTGCGTTCGGCTATCGAACGGATATTGGCATTGTTGGAATTGATGTCCGGGATATAGCGGCGGCGCCCAAGCATGGTCTCGGTATAGAGAGTTTCGCGAGCCTTTGCAAGCGTCTGGTCTATAAACGACCGGATCGACGGGAACGACAGAAAGTAATCATCTATCAGTTTTTTTGCGACTGCCCTGGAGCATTTCAGCCGCTGGGCAAGCCCAAATGCGGAGATCCCGTACATTATGCCGAAATTGGCGGTCTTTGCCATACGGCGCTGATCCGCATCGACACTCTCTACAGGGACACGGAAGATCTTTGCGGCCGTTGCAGCATGCACGTCTATCCCGTCGCGGAAAGCCTTCTGCAGATGTTCGTCTCCGCACAGGTGCGCCATAACCCGGAGTTCTATCTGGGAGTAGTCGGCCGACATCATCACCCTCCCGGGAGCACCGGGAACAAAGGCCTTTCGGATTTCCCGTCCCTGTTCCGTGCGGATAGGGATATTCTGCAGGTTGGGATTAGAACTGGAAAGCCTGCCGGTGGATGTAAGTGTCTGATTGAATGTAGTATGCACCCGCCCGTCCTCAGCAGAAACGTACTGCGGGAAAGGCTCGATATAGGTGGACAGGAGCTTCCGGAGCCCGCGGTAATCCAGCAGGGCATCGATGACAGGATGCCGGTCGGAGAGCTCCGCAAGGGTCTCTTCGTCAGTGGGCCATGCTCCACGTGCGGTCTTCCTTGCCTTCGGATCCAACTTCAACTGTTCGAATATAAGTTCGCCCATCTGTTTCGGGGAACTTACGTTCAGAGAAGGATTGCCGGCATATCCGCGTATTTCCGCCTCACGCTCATTCATTTTTGTCCGTAGGGCAGCAGCAAAGTCTTTGAGAGAAGCAATATCCACTTTGACCCCCGCAAGTTCCATGCGGGAAAGCACCCCAATCAGTGGTTCTTCAATATCGTCGTAGAGTTTCCGCATTCCGGCGCTTTCAAGCTCCGAGGAAAGGACTCCTGAGAGTTCCAGGACAGTTTTCACCTCATGCGTATGGTCTTTTTCAGCAAATGCGGCTTCGCCGTCGTCCGAAAATAAAGAACCGGTTTCGGCTGCAGACACTTCTTCAAGTTCTGCACCAAGATAGCTTCGTGAGAGCGACGTGAGTCTGTGATCGCTTTCCGGATTGAGAAGGTAGTGCATCAGTTCAATATCCTCTAACCGGCCACACAAGCTGATTCCGTGCCTTGCAAGAGCGTTCATCTGCGCCTTGACCCCATAGCCGGCCTTGGATTTGGTTTCGTCTTCGAGAATGCTGCGGAATTCTTCCGGGGAGCCGCTGCGTACGCCTGTTTTATCTGCAATCCATATCTTTTCCCCGTCAAGGATGAAAGCGATATCAGCGGGAGAGGCGTTTGCGGCAGACTTCAGGGAGTTTTCTCCCTGAGGGACGGAGAGATGGTGGGGTGAGCCAGAAGGGCGAACTCCCTCCGGGAGAAAGCTTCCTGAAGCAGTATCAAGGTCATCCGGAAGGTATTTCTTCAGAGAATTGAATCCATAGTAATTGAACAATCCCACGATCTCCTGACTTGCGGGACGCAAAGCCATTTCATCTGAAGTTGTCTCGAGGGATATGTCGGTCTTGATGGTCACGAGGATCTTGCTGAGCTGAATATGGTCTTCTGCAGCACGGAACAGATCCTGCTGACGTGCAGTCAGTTCCCCCAGATGGGCGTAGATCCCTTCAAGGGTATCATATTTTTGCAGGAGTTTGCTCGCTCCAACCTCTCCAACCCCCTTCACGCCAGGGACGTTATCGGATGCATCTCCACAGATGGCAAGCATGTCAATTATCTGGTCCGGACGGGAAATACCGTATTTCTCACACAGGCGCGGAATGTCGAACAGTTCATCGTCTCCGCCCTTCTTTCCTGGCTTCACCTGAAAGATATGATCCTCCAGCAACTGCCCATAATCCTTGTCCGGAGTAACCATAAATACATCGAAGCCCTCGCGGGCACTGCGTTTCGCCATCGACCCAAGTACGTCGTCCGCCTCGAATCCAGGAACCATCAGAACCGGGATGTTGAGGGCCTGTACTATTTTTGTAAGAGGCTCGAGGGCATCTATCACAGGCTGCGGCGTCTCGCCCCGGTTTGCCTTATATTCAGGATAGAGCTTGTTGCGAAAAGTTCCCCCCGGAGGATCGAAACCAACCGCAAGATGCGTGGGCTGTTCCCTCCGTATCAGTTCAAGGAGATATTTCGTAAAACCGAAAAGGATGGAAGTATCTTCCCCCCTGGCATTTATCATAGGCCTGCCCAGAAAAGCATAATACATCTTGAAGATGAGGGCATGGCCGTCAATCAAAAAAAGTTTCATAAACGAGGTACAAATATGAAACTTTTTTTGGAAGTTTCAAAGAGAGAAGAATTCCGAAGGCCTACTCTACCAGAAAAACCTCATCCCCTGGTTCGGCAAAGAGATACTCTTCGCGGGCAAGCGTTTCGAGAGTATCCAGGTCGGTGTTCAGCATGCGGATTCGTTCATCGAGAGCATCAATCTTCTTCTGAGTACGACGGATTTCCTTGTTTTGCTGATGAATAGTGAACCCGGCGCCTATCAGACGGATTACACTGTCTTTTTTGATGAACAGAAAAATCAGACACAGCGAGGTGGAGATTAGAAAATAGCGAAGGAAGGACCTCTGGCCTTTATTGTTGCCATCCTTTTCCTTGTTCCAGATATCCTTGCTGATTTTCGACATTATCGCAAAATTAGTTAAATTTGCAGACAATAACCAAAAAAAAAGTATGAAACCTGTACTATTAGTTCTTGCAGCCGGCATGGGAAGCCGTTACGGCGGTCTCAAGCAGATGGACGGACTTGGCCCTTCCGGGGAAACTATCATAGACTATTCGATTTACGATGCCGTTCAGGCCGGATTCGGTAAAGTTGTTTACATTGTCCGCGACTATTTTCTCGAGGATATGAGAACCCTTGTCGCAAAGAAATATGCCAATGTCAAATGCAACGACGGTTCGCCTCTGGAATTCGTTTTCGTAACCCAGGAACTGAACAAGATTCCGGCAGGATTCACCCTTAATCCCGAAAGGCAGAAACCATGGGGCACCGCCCACGCAGTGCTCATGGCAAAGGATGTTATCAAAGAACCTTTTGCGGTCATCAACGGTGACGACTACTATGGCAAGGAATCTTTCAAGGTGCTTGCAGACTGGTGCCGCGCCCATGAACACAGCACAGGTCAATATTGCATCGTCGGCTTCGAACTCGACAGGACCCTTTCGGAAAGCGGCGGCGTATCACGTGGCATCTGCCATTACGGTTCCGACCGCATCCTCACAAAGATCGAGGAGCATCTGAACATTGCAAAAGAGGCTGACGGAAAGGTTTACGGCGACAACTCCGTCAGCGGAGACACCCACATCACAATCGACGGAAAGGCTCTCTGCTCAATGAATATGTGGGGATTCACACCCGATTACTTTGCAAAGAGCGAAGTCATCTTCAATGATTTCCTCAAGACCAACATCAACGAACTCAAGAAAGAATACTACATCCCCTACGCAATCGACTGTATGATAAAGGACGGAAGTGCGACCACGGAAGTTCTCTCCACCCCTTCGTCCTGGTTCGGCGTAACATACAAGGAAGACCGTCCCGCAGTTGTGGCTAAATTCGCGGAACTGGTTTCCGAAGGTGTATATCCTTCCCCTCTATATTGATATGGCAAGAAAAGGGAACTTCAATCTTCTCGGCAAGTATGCCTGGTGCATTCCGTCGGTGGCGGATATGTTCATACTGCTGCTCCTGCTTCTGTTGGGAGCGTTGATTGGCAATGTGATATCGCTGATATTCGTAGCCGCTATCGGACAGGAAGCAGGCATGGAGTATGCAACCCTGATATCCTATCCGGTAATGTTCATTCCACCTATGATCTGGGCATCTTCGGTAAGTCACCGGAACAGCATCAACTTCAAGGGACTGGCCCTGGACAGTGCCAACTTTGCACCACACGGAGGGCTGATCTGTGCACTGATGGTAATGGCAGCGACCCTTGCTGCAGGCATCGTGGGAGACCTTTCGACATCCGTACTTCCTGCAATGCCAGAGTGGCTCGAAAACGCCCTCAAGAGCATGACGATGGGCAATTTCTGGCTCAACCTTTTATGCGTCAGCATATTCGCCCCATTCTTCGAAGAATGGCTCTGCCGCGGAATGGTGGAGCGCGGACTCCTTGGAAGAGGAGTGAAGCCGGTATGGGCGATAGTGATATCCGCTTTCTTCTTTGCAGTGATACACATGAACCCTTGGCAGGCTATACCGGCATTCCTGCTGGGCTGTCTGTTCGGTTATATCTATTATAAGACCGGTTCCCTGAAACTTACCATGCTGATGCACTTCACCAATAACACGGCAGCCCTGCTTCTCAGCCGCATCGATTCTCTTAAGGATGCGGAGAACTGGATGGAAGTTCTCGGTCCCGGCTATTGGTACTGTTTTGCAGCCAGTGTGCTTCTGATAGCACTCGTGCTAGTTGCATTCTCGCGCATCCCCCTGAAACGCCCCGCCGGAGGCTTCGAAGTGGTCCAGCCCCTTTTCGGAGAGTGATGGACGCCGACGAACGCTATATGCGCGAAGCCATTGCCGAAGCAAAGGCCGCTCTTGCCGAAGAGGAGATCCCTATCGGAGCCGTTGTCGTGTGCAAAGGTCGGATAATAGGAAAGGGACACAATATGGTGGAACGTCTTCACGATGCCACAGCCCATGCGGAGATGATTGCGATTACGGCAGCGACCGAGGCTCTCGGCGGAAAATACCTTCAGGACTGCACACTGTATGTGACCGTGGAACCATGTCCCATGTGTGCGGCCGCACTTAACTGGAGCCAGGTCAGCCGCATAGTGTATGGCGCTCCCGATCCGCGGCGCGGCTACAGCCTCTACACTCCATCCCTGCTGCACCCCCGCACCGAAACCGCAGGAGGGGTACTCGCCGAAGAATGCGGCACCCTCGTTTCTGAATATCTCAAATCGAAAAGATAAGCTTACCGTTCTGCCCGGCGCTTGTATTGTTCGTACTTGTCCAGCACGTTTCCGACGTAGGCGATGGTTTCCACACCTTTGAATTTCCCGAACTTGATGGTGTCGAGTTCAAGGATGGCATCTTCGCTCATCTCAGGAATAAGGGCGACGATATTGTCCCATCGGGAGGAATCCACTCCCCTGTAATTCGCATAATTGATACAATCACGCACACGACCCACCCCTGCATTATAAGCCGCAAGGGCGAATTTCAGCCTTTCCTCGTGGTCGGAGGTATGCCGCAGATATGCATTGTACAGGCGTTTAAGATACAAGGTCCCTACACGCACCCCTTCAACAGGATCCGTCACATCCTCAGCCCCCAGCCATTCTGCCGTTTCCGGCATCATCTGCATCAAGCCGGCAGCTCCGCGACTGGAACGCACATCATTGTCAAACTTCGATTCATGATATACTACGGCTGAAACAAGGCGCCAGTCCAGACCGGCTGAATCCGAATAAACTTTTATAATGGAATCGTACGGACTGATCACATAATCGGCACACATGCCACGGGGAATCGTATCCTTCACGACAACTGGCACCGGAAGGGACTGCCGGCCCACATAGCAGTCTGCAAAGATTGACCATGCTATCAGCACGGAAGCAACGGCGAAGACGATTGCAGTATGGGGTTCTTTCCGAAAAATCATCGCAGTCCTCCGGGCATTTCACCCATTGAGGAAGAAGAACTGCCGCCACGTCCGGGCTGGGTATAGAACGGCCAATAAAGTCCGAGCTTAAGTATCCTCTGGGTATTGATGTAATTGTGCGCGGTGAAATAGTCCGCTCTGTCCAAGGGCCAGCCCATACCGGCATTTTCCCACTTTATAAAGATGCAGGCCCGTTTCCACTGTGCATTCACGAACAGATCTATAATGGGCCCGTTCTGGTATTTGGTCACATTCTGGTTATGGAATACTCCAAGAGCAGGATTCCACGCGGGGGCATACCATTCGGTATTCCATAGCACATTGGCACCCGCCTGCATTTCAAGCACCTTTTCGCCCCGGTCGTTTCGCTGCACAATAAACTGGATATAGTATTTTCCGTTCAGTGCGAGCAAAGGAAGAGGGAGCACTTCTTCATTGGAAGATACCTGGAACAGGAGCCTGTTATCGAGATGCACCAGATTGCCCAGCACGAACTCCTTTCGGAGCGAAGCTGCCAAAACGCTCATTGCAGTGGCATTTTGACGGACAACCCCGAGCGTATCATAATAGATATTGTTTGCAAGCAGACCATAGGATGCCTCTGCCGAGAGTTTCCAGTAGGGAACATCCACCCGCCCAGAAATGCGTGTGGTAGAAATCTTGTCGAAGGAATTATCCCATATATAATGATTGGAATACATCCTGCGCTGGTAAAAATCCGGATCGCGAAGCATGCTTGAGAAGGAGGCTCCAAAGCTGACAGGGCTTTTGCGTGCACGGCGGAATGGATAGAATTCATATGCAGCGTTGGCAGTGACGTCAAAGTCGCCGGCATGAGCTCCCGCAAAATTGAAATGTCCACGCGCATCCCAACTCATGCCACGAAGCATTCGTCCGTTGGCTCCGGCATAAGCATAAAGGGAATTTTCCCTCACATGATGCGAAGTGGCCGTGCTGTCAAACCAGGTCTGAAGCCTGTCACCGATACCTATATCCAGTTTGGAAACCGCAGCATCCGCCGCCCATGGCTGGAGACGGATGAAAACCTTGTTATCCAATTCGTGCAGCCCGAGCGTATCATTGGAAGCTGTTGGATTGTAATTGAAAACATTGCCGTAGAACGCTCTGCCGGCAGCATCGGAAGATGCTATGGCATCGGTATATTTGCGCCCGTAAGAAGTGTACTCGCTGCTGTGCCCGATGAAAGCGGTTGTAATATTCTCGGTACTCAGCGTATCAACGAGGATGGTCGTATCCTTGCGGGCCTTCCATTTATTGATAAAAGTAAAGGGAATCCTGTACTGCTGATCGAGGAAGACGCTGCGTTTGCGGATGGAAGATGACGCCTTGGAAAGGGCAATGCGCATTTCCCTGGCATCGATAGTGGTATCCCGCACATCCGCAAGATCGGTAATACCGCCGTTCTCATCGCGCTTTACAGTATTGGAGATGTACCCTGCATGCATCAGATAGCGTTTGCCAAGATAGTTGGTACCGACCGCGAAGGTCTTGTTGGTGGTTTTCTCATTATTGAGCATACCCCCACCTCCCCATCTTTCATACAATATGGAGAAATTCCATTCGGGAAGTATGTTCTGGGTGGTAAAGATGTGAAGGTTGTCGGATTCCTTTGCATCATCGGCAAGAAGCGTTCCCCAATAAGCCAGTTCGGTGTACGGCGTCTTGGTATTATACATCCTGAAATCTTTTGCCGATGTGCTCCAGGGAGCATAGTAAGAATAAAATTCCGGTTCTTCTCCTGCGGTACGCCTGCGGAACCAGTTGTAAGGCTGCACGGCCGAACCTGCAACGCCCAGCCAGGTAGAGTTCACATCTTCGCGCCGGAAGGCATAATCGTAGAAATAATGGTTGTATGTAGTATCAGGCACCCGGGCATGGACATCGTGGAAATCGGAGTCAACGTTCCATGTTATAATGCGTTTGAAGTGCAGAGAATCCGGAAGGGCAAATGTTTCCAGCACCCTTGGGGTATTCTCACGTATGGAATCGCGGACCGCAAGTTTCTCTTCTTTGATTGCCTTGAGCGAATCGGATACCGCCATCTTTCTCTTGACCTTCTGCTCTATATCGTATTTTTTGCGTTCCTCCTTGCTCAGGGAATTGTACCAAGCCAGAAACGCTTCCCTTGCCCGGACTACAGAATCTCTGGCATAAAGGGAGTCAAGTTTGAAACGGTCGGCCGAGTCGAGCCTGGCATGAACCGTATCTGCCTGTTCAAGAAAGGTCCGGTAAGACTCCCTCAGGGAGTCGCTCACGATGCGATGCGTAAGGGAGTCCAGCAGGGCTACATAATATTTGTAACGGAAAGGATCGATTTCCCTCAACGAATCCGGGGCATGGATCGTATCTCTTGCCGTGAGTTTCGGGATAGAATCGTCGCTTTCGAAAGTAAGGGTTATGCCCAGTTTACGCAAAACACTGTCGGGCAGCGCTTCCGAGGAGAAATCCCCCCTGCGGCGCAGTTTATAACCTGCTACAGGGTATTTTACAGTATCTTGAAGGGGTGCAACCTCAACCGAATAGGATGGATCAACCGGGTCGATGCCTGCAACGGTGCCCGCGATGGCAAGGGATACCACCGCAGCCGGGAACCATATTTTTGAAAGCATTGACACAGCCTGCAAATTTAGCAAATAATTCCGTCACTTCATGCGAACGGTCTCGGCAGGATCCACCCTTGCAATAAAAAGTGCCGGCAGCAGAAGCATAAGCATAATTGCAATGTACGCAATTGCATTTACCGCCAATAGCGACAACAAATCAACACTCACAGGCATGAAAGACACGAAATAGTTGTCCGGGTTCAGTTTTATAAAGTGCGTAAAATGCTGCACCGCACATAAAAGAAGCGCAAACCCGTTTCCTGTGGCCATCCCTGTCAGTACCACCTTCGAGGCAAGCCTGAGGAAAACTTTTCCTATTCCCCGGTCATCCATACCAAGAGTTTTCAGCATGCCTATGGAGGAAATATTTCGGAACAATGTTATCAAAAGTCCGGATATCATGTTGAAACCTGCAACGAGAATCATCAGCAGCAGTATTGCCAGCACATTGAAATCGATCAGACCGAGCCAGTCGAAAAGGTTATAATACCTGTCAGCAGATGCGACGGCAAGCGTGGGATCGTCATCATCGCTTGATGAGCCGTAGGCATATCCTGCTATTTTGACGGCCAGGGCCTTTTCCCTATCCCTGCTGCGCCAGGCATCCTCCAGCATTATCTCCAGTGCCGAGGCCTTTCCCTCTTCCCAGCCATTCACGCGGCGCAGATCCTCTATTGGCACCAGCACGACGGGATTGCCAGATCCGTCTGCCACGGCATCGAAAACTCTCTTTACAGTGAACTTTCGAACCTGCACACGCTCTCCTATGAAATACGCACGGAATTCATTTCCCTGCGAAAGAGAGAGGGTGCGAGCGAGGCTGCGCGGAATTTCTGCCGTAAGGGATTCGTCTTTCGAAGCCGGAACACCTTTGAAAACAACGCCGGAAAGTTCCTCTCCGCTGCCGACCACCCCCGGACGATATATTGCGGGAGCGACGCTTTTCACCCCCTTCATCGAAACTATTCCTGGAAGAAAAGATGGATTGGCATTTACGGCAACGCCTTCGCCGGCAGTATTTGCAGACGGAGACGTCAGCTGGATGTCACCGCTGATGGCGGACACCCCGTTTCGGATTTCTTTCCTGAAACCCGACGATATGCATATTGAAACGACTATTATAAAGAAGGAGACAGCCGTAGGGATTACGGCTATCTTCTCCTTGAATCGGAGCCCCGTCGCTATGAAACGGCTGGCT
>CACXHM010000018.1 GCA_902767465.1 uncultured Bacteroidia bacterium | reverse complement strand
GTGCTCCCGTGCAGGAACTCACCCCCAAGCAGACCAAAGACCGCATCACTGCCCTGGTCTGGGTTTTTGCAGTAGTCATATTCTTCTGGATGGCATTCCATCAGAACGGATCATCCCTTACTTATTTCGCCCGCGACTATACCCAGAGCACGGTCAGCGGCCCCCTCAAAATAGGCTTCAACATCTGGGCTCTCGCCCTGATAGCGGTCTCGGTCTATACCCTCTTCAGCACTTTCCAGTCTGAAAGTACCAAGGGAAAGACCATCAGCGGAATTGTCACCGTTGCTCTCTGGGCAGGTGCATGGATGCTCTACAAGGGCATGGATTCTTCTATCAGCATCCTCCCTCAGCAGTTCCAGCAGTTCAACCCCTTCTTCGTGGTGGCCCTCACCCCCGTGTCGATGGCGCTTTTCGCCGCCCTTGCATCCAAGGGCAGAGAACCTTCGGCACCCAAGAAGATCGGTCTCGGCATGTTTGTAGCAGCCATCGGCTATCTCATCATGCTCGCAGCCTCCAAGGGACAGCCGGCCCCGTCCGAACTGGTTAACGTAGGCGGAGTATCCCCCGACCCGGTGGTGCCTACCTACCTCATTTCCACCTACCTCGTGCTCACCTTCGCCGAACTCCTTCTCTCACCGATGGGAATATCGTTCGTTTCGAAAGTGGCCCCTCCCAAATACAAGGGCCTGATGATGGGTCTTTGGTTCGCTGCAACTGCCGTGGGCAACTACCTCAGTTCCATTCCTTCCATGCTCTGGAACAACGTTCCCCTCTGGGTCAACTGGACTGTCCTCATGGCATTATGCATAATCTCCGGCGTGGTGATGTTCTCCATGCTCCGCAAACTCGAAGCCGCAACTGCCTGATATGTTAGACCAAGCCGTCGCCGAAAAGCTTACCGCATGGGCGGAACGCTACAACAATCCCCGATATTTCGAGGAAGACCCGGTCGCGTTCCCCAGGCGTTTCCATGAAATGATGACAACCATTCAGCCTTCCCTCGGTTTCGAGGGAGGCGAATGGAGGCCATCGCTTCAGGACGTAGAGATCGCTGCCGTTTTCTCGGCCCATTTTGCCTGGGGCAGAAGGGCGATGATTGTACGGGACTGCAGCCGTCTTTTCGATGAAATGCTGTGGCGGCCTTACGACTATGTGCTCTCCGGCGATTGGAGAAATGACAACACATCGATACACCGCACTGTAAAATGGAGTGAAGTCGCATCCATCTGCCGTAGGCTCAAGGCTTTCTATTCTGAGAACTCTTCTCTGGAAAGCCTCTCCGCCGACGAGATCCGTACCAGGATTTACGGACAGAAGCCCGACCTGAAAGCTGCCAACAAGAAAATATGGATGATGCGCCGCTGGATGATTCGCGACGACGGCCGGGTAGATCTCGGACTATGGAAGAATTCGGACAAGAAAGATCTTATCATTCCTCTGGACGTACACGTATATCGTCAGGCCACCGAACTTGGCCTGACCTCCCGACGTGCAAAGGATATCACGACCGCCCGCGATATTACTGATTCATTCCGGGAAATCTTCCCTGACGACCCCGCAAAGGGAGATTTCGCCCTCTTTGGCTACGGAGTGAACAATGCCTAGGATGTTCATCATATCGGGCTGCAACGGCTCCGGCAAAACCACGGCTTCTTACACGCTGCTTCCGGAAATGCTGGAATGCAGCCAGTTTGTGAATTCCGATGAATTTGCAAAAAGCCTCTCCCCTTTCAACCCGTCACAGGCATCGGTCACAGCCAGCCGGTATATGCTCCGCAAAATTTACTATCTCCTGGAGAACAATCTGGATTTTTGCGTAGAGACCACTCTGGCGACTCGTTCGCTCATGGGCATCATAAACGATGCAAAAAGCCGCGGCTATACTATCTGCATCCTGTATTTCTGGCTGAAATCTCCAGAACTGGCAATTGCGCGCGTTCGCGACAGGGTCGCCGCCGGCGGACATAACATTCCGGATGATGTCATCCGCAGACGCTACTACATGGGTCTGAATTATTTCTTCGAAACATACGCCCCGGTGTGCGACAGATGGATACTGAGCGACAACTCCACGAATCCTTTCACTGTCGTGGCCGAAGGCACCCCGTCGGGGATCAACATCAAAAACGAAGAAAAATATAAACTGATTTTGAGCATCGCCTATCCCGATGAAGAAAGCGATAAATGAATACCTGTCACTGTTCCGCATCAGCAAGGAGCAGATAGAAAGCCTTACTGCAGAAGCATTAAGCGGAGGAGGAGACTGGTGCGACCTCTTTTTTGAGGACAGCACCTTCGGCGAACTTGTACTGCGCGACAGTGAAGTAAGTTCCGGAGGTCTCCATATCGACTATGGGTGCGGCATCCGGGTTCTCAAGGGAGAAAAAACAGGATATGCCTACGCCGAAAGCACAGAGTATCCTGCGCTGCTTGCAGCTGCAAGGAGCGCATCTGCAATTGCATCTGCAGACCTCTCATTGTCCAAACTCAACTATGCCGCCTGCCCTAAGCCTCAAAAACAAGTTTCGAACATCTGTCCAATGGCCTCAGACTGGCGTGTAAGCCCTACCGGCAGCTTTGCCGATTGCCTGAATAAACTTGAAGCGCTCATACGTGCCAAAGACAGCCGCGTGCACAAGGTGATAGCATCCCTCAGCTGGCAAGTCAGCGAGATTCTGATGTACAACACTCTGGAGGGATTCACCGGCGAAACCCGTCCGCTTGGAAGCCTAGCTGTTACGGTGGTTTTCATCCAGAACGGATGCACGGAGGTAAACAATTCCTCTCTGAGTTTCCGCTCGGGGACCGAAATGATTTCCGACTCCCTCCTCAAAGAACTTGCCGCCGATGTAACCAGAGGTATGGACGAACGATTTGAAGCACGCCGGCCGTCCGGCGGCAAGATGCCTGTGGTAATGGCCGCAGGAGCTTCCGGAATCCTGCTCCACGAAGCAATGGGGCACGCCTTCGAGGCTGATTTCATTCGCAAGGGTCAGAGCATTTTTTCCGACAAGATGGGAAAACGGGTGGCTGCAAAGGGCATAAATATCATAGATGATGCCACCATCTCCAGAAACCGTGGATCCATGAATTACGATGATGAAGGTGTCGCAGGACAGAAAACCTACATGGTTAAAGACGGCATTCTCAACTGCTTCCTGCACGACCGTATCAGCGCCG
>CACXHM010000017.1 GCA_902767465.1 uncultured Bacteroidia bacterium | reverse complement strand
GTGGCCACGCTGCCAAGATGCTGAAACTCCTCGTTTTCGAACTCAACGGAGCCTTTGAGCCAGTTCTCACTGTCCAGATACATCACGATGCCGCACTGGTCGAAGCGCCGGTGGCTCTGCGTGAAGTCTGTCTTCACCACGAAACTAAAGAACTTCTCCCGTGTCTGCATCTGCAGCACCGGTGCATTGTCGTTCCGAAAATGATAGTATGTCCGCTGCCAGAGGTCGGTATGTGGAGCGGTCGTGATGGAAATGGTGCCGTCCTTGATTTCAAAGGCAGCCGGCTCCCGGGTCCATTGGAGACGGTCCGGATTAATCTGTCCGCCGCCTGCAAGAGCTTCGGCCACGCTGTCGGTGAATGCACCGTCAGATGCTTTCTGAGAAGGGTTTCCGCAAGAAACTGCGAAAATGCACAATCCAATGCAAAGAGTTTTAATGAAGTAGGTCATGGTGTCAATATGAATTAATGATTCTTGGCCGATTCCCAAGCGTTCGGCGGACAGTCGGTTCAGGCAATTCGGCCCGTACTTGTGGTTCATGACATACAAAGTTAGCATTATTTGCCTTCCTACAGTCCGGACGGGACACAAAAAATCGAAAATGATTATATTTGAACCATGGAATACCTGTCAAAGCAAAGATACGACGAGATTACGGCAGAGTTGAAGCACCTTATCAACGAGGTTTATCCAAAGGTGAAGGAAGACCTGGCGGAGACTCGCGCCCAAGGTGACGTGAGCGAAAATGCAGGAGACCGCGAAGCAAGGCGGATCCAGGCGAAGACTATCAGCCGGATCCGTTTCCTGCAGAAGGTCCTGGAGCATTCCCGCGTGATTGCCCCCGATGTTCTTCCAAAAGACAGGGTATGCCTTCTGAGCCAGGTCGAATTCACGAACCTCTCGACAAATACCCGCATGAAATTCGAAATAGTGAGCCCTCACGAAATGGACCTTGAAGCTGGCAAGATTTCGCTGAAATCACCTATTGGCGCCGCCCTGATGGGCAAAAAAGTTGGCGAAATCGCCGAGGCCAGGATCCCCTCCGGAATCGTGCGCCTAAGGATCGAAAGCATTACGCTCGACTGACGGATCTTGTCTATTTTTGTAAGTTGCAGCATGTTTCCGTGCTGGAAACATGCTGCATTTTCATAGTTTACCGATGATTTTTTCGGCTCTCTGGCCACGTAGCTCCACGATTTCAGTTGCTGGCTCGTAGGTGTAGCTGGAGAAATCGAAGAGTTGGGCATAGGCCACGGCAGCATCGGTGTTGTAATAGATTTCCAGACGGACGACACCGCCATTTTCTTTGGTGTCTAATTCAGGCTCCACGTCTTTTCCTTCGAGAAAGCCCTTTACGGAATCACGACAATGGTAGGCGATATCGAAGGCTTTCTTCTTGAGAACAATGCCTTCACCTTCCCTCTTATGTCCGGATTTGTAGAAAAGCAGCATCAGAAGGCCACAGATAGCTATAACAACGCCGAGCCCGGCATTTACGAAATACAGGCCGATGCCGGCGGCAAGGATAATGGCAGATATGACGAGGTCCTTTACAGTATGGACCGATTTGAATTTGATTTCCATGATTACAAGTTGATAAAAAGATAGTAATAATACGCTCCGAACAGTATGAGCATAAGCATCCCCTCCCAGCGGTCGATCCGCTCCCTTCGGCCTGTATAAGCCCAAATGAGCAGCAGGAGCATGCTGGAGAGAAGAACGGCGGCATCCATAAGAGTTACGGAAGCGAAGGAAAGCGGCGTAATCAGGGCGGATGATCCCAGGATCAGCAGAATGTTGAACACATTAGAGCCAAGGATATTCCCAAGTGCCAGCTGATCACGACCTTTAAGGGCGGCAACCAGGCTGGTGGCCAGTTCAGGGAGAGAAGTACCGCCGGCCAGAACGGTCACGGCGATAAACTTGTCGCTTACGCCCAGGTCCCTTGCAAGTACAGTGGCTTTGTCCACGAACAGATTTCCGCCGAAAATAAGGCCGGCCAAGCCCGACACGACAAACATAACAGCCAGCCAAACAGGCCATGACTGCCCTGCTGCACCTTCTTCAGCGGAGGGCTTTCCGTTTTTGAAAGCATGGACAATATACCCTGCGAACAAGAGCAGGAAAAGCGCTCCCTCCCAGCGGTGCAGGCCGTTCCCGGCTCCTATCCCAAGAAATGTACGGTTCATACCCAGTACCAGGAACAGCGCCGTCACGCATAGGGTTAAAGGGATGTCGCACTTCCGGTTTTCCAGCGTCATTGACACCGGACATAACAGTGCCGTAAGTCCAAGGATAAACAGCACATTGAATATATTGGAGCCGATGACATTGCCCACGGCAATATCGGCATTCCCCGCGAAAGCTCCTGTAAGGCTCACCACCAGTTCCGGGCACGAGGTTCCGAATCCCACGATGGTAAGGCCGATGACGAATTCGCTCACGCCAACCTTCCTCGCAATGGAGGAAGCGCCTTCAACAAGCCAGTCTGCACCCAGTACAATGAGTCCCAGGCCGACCAGCAACAATACGATTGTCATTACTGATTTCTGATTTGGTAAATTGATTCTTCAATTCGTTCAGAATGACAGAGAGTTTATCATTCTGAAGAGGCCGACATAGCCGGCGAAGAACCCCTCCGCTATAGGCGGAGCCGGCAGATGGAGAACAGGTACCTTTCAGTAATATGCATTCCCGACAGCGGGACGAAAACCGGGGTCAGGAAAGGATGTGTGCGGTTATTGTCGATTACCTTGCCGACTTTGATGATGCGAAAGGAAGGGCGGGTCTGCGGCGAAGTCCTGCGCCCGGTATTGGTGTTCCGGACCGAGACGGAATTTAAGCCGCCGTAACCGGAGAAAAGTATCCCCTGCCCGGAAAATGCTTCTGCAACGCAATACGACCCTTCATCTGAAGAAATAACTGCATCCGCGTTATTCTTGCCGCCCGAAAAGAACGGCAACAAAAGCGACATTATGAGCAGAAACATTTTCACGGAGAACAAAGTTACAAAAAAAATAGTTTATAACAGATTCTACGCATCCGGCTGCCGGCACAATCGGCCCGGATGATGACGGCATCGGCCTTATATGCTGACTTGACGGGTTGACAACTCTTGCTCGATAAGCGGGATAAGTGCGAGATCGGCAGGAAGCCAGTTGACACTGCTGAGGGTGGATGCCGTGAGCCATTTGGCCGCTTCGTGCTCGTTCAGGTGCAAGGCATCGGCTACGAGCGAGCACATGTAGCAGTGCATGGTTAAATGGAACTTCGGATAGTCCCACTCAACCGTATGGAGCAGTTTGCCGACATGGATATCGGCGGAAAGTTCTTCCTTGATCTCTCTTACCAGAGCTTCTTCGGGAGTTTCTCCAGGTTCAATTTTCCCGCCCGGAAATTCCCACCAGTCCTTGAATTCTCCATACCCGCGCTGGGTGGCAAATACTCTGTCCCCATCGCGGATGACAGCGGCTGCTACCTGTACCCTGTCAACGGGCATAGCTCTTAAAGAAGGACTCGATTTTATCATAAGGGATGACTCCCTTCACATCGTCGTAAAGGTCCACATGGGTGGCACCGGGAATAATCATCAACTCCTTGTTGCCTTCCCTGGCACTCTCACCTTCAATATGCTTTCCTGTCATACGCTCAAATGCATATTCACTGAAATAGCGGCTGTGTGCCTTTTCCCCATGGATAAGGAGGACCGGGCTTTCGATTTCATGAGCCCAGCAAAGAAGAGGCTGATTCAGGAAACTCTGGCAGCCGATGACATTCCAACCATCGTTGGAATTGCCGCTGCGCGCATGGTAACCACGCTCGGTCTTATAGTAGGCATGATACTCCTTAACGAACCATGGAGCATCTTCAGGAAGCGGATCGACGACACCGCCGGCGCGCTCGTACGTTCCGGCAGCAAAATCTTTCGTGCGCTGGGCAGCAAGGGCTTTGCGCTTTTCCATTCGCTGAGCCTGGCTGTCTTCACTGGCAAAATACCCTTCAGCATTTACCTTGCTCATATCGTACATTGTCGAAGCAACCGTAGCTTTGATTCGCGGATCGATAGCAGCTGCATTTATAGCCATCCCGCCGAAACCACAGATACCGATGATTCCGATGCGTTCAGGATCGACAAGATCATTGGTTGAGAGAAAATCGACCGCGGCAAGAAAATCTTCCGTATTGATATCAGGAGATGCCATCCGGCGGGGTTCTCCCCCGGATTCGCCCGTAAAAGAGGGATCGAATGCTATGGTAACAAAGCCACGCTCCGCCATGTGCTGGGCATAAAGGCCGCTACTCTGCTCTTTTACAGCTCCGAAGGGGCCGGATACAGCAATGGCCGGAAGTTTACCTTCAGCATTCTTGGGAACATACATATCGGCGGCCAACTCAATACCATAACGGTTGTGAAACGTGATTTTACTGTGATTGACCAAATCGGACTTTGGAAACGTCTTGTCCCATTCCCGTGTAAGATTCAGAGTACTCATATTGTTAATATTTGACTTGCAGGCCAGAAGCATCAAAGATGCAATGATAATAGAAAACGTTCGTTTCATGGATTCATTATTAAAGAATCGAAAAGAGCGGTAGGAATTGAACTACACTCTGCAAATTGGTACCCCCGAGGCGAATCGAACGCCTATCGTCGGAACCGGAATCCGAAATTCTATCCATTAAACTACAGGGGCGGATAAACGACTGCAAATATACCATTTTTTTGTTATATTTGTAAACTAAAACCAATCTACTATGAAAGCATATGTATTCCCCGGACAGGGGGCTCAATTCCCCGGAATGGGAAAAGAACTATACGACAACAGTCCCGAGGCAAAAGCCTTGATGGATAAAGCAAACGATATCCTCGGATTCAATAT
Organism: uncultured Bacteroidia bacterium; assembly: GCA_902767465.1. Classification (GTDB taxonomy): domain Bacteria; phylum Bacteroidota; class Bacteroidia; order Bacteroidales; family UBA932; genus Cryptobacteroides. Next base: position 3,459 of record CACXHM010000017.1, on the reverse strand, counting down.
AACCGAAATTATGTTCGGAGGCTCACCAGAAGACCTCAAGGCTACCAGGGTGACCCAGCCGGCGATTTTCATTCACTCCGCAGCACTTGCGCTCTGCACACCCGGCCTCCCCGCTCCCGACATGGTAGGCGGGCATTCCCTTGGAGAGTTTTCGGCTCTTGTGGCCTCCGGAGCCGTGAGTTTCGAAGACGGCCTGAAGCTCGTTGCCATACGCGCAAATGAAATGCAGAAGTGCTGTGAAAAGGTGCCAGGTACAATGGCAGCCATCATAGGCCTTCCTACCGAAACCGTCGAGCAGATCTGCGAAAAGACGGAAGGCATCGTAATCGCAGCCAATTACAACTGCGACGGACAAATCGTCATTTCGGGACAGAACGACGCCGTACTCGCCGCGTGCGAGGCCTGCAAGCAGGCGGGCGCAAAACGCGCCCTTCCCCTCGCGGTGAGCGGAGCCTTCCACTCCCCGCTCATGGAACCCGCCCGCGCCGAGCTCGCAAAAGCTATCGAAGCCACCTTAATCAAGGCTCCCCGCTGCCCCATATATCAGAACGTAACCGCAGCTGCCGAAACAGATCCTGCTTGCATTAAGGAGAATCTCCTCAAACAACTCACAAGTCCCGTGCGCTGGACTCAAAGCATAAAGAATATGATTGCTGCAGGCGCAGACGAGTTCACGGAACTCGGTCCCGGCACTGTGCTTCAGGGCCTTGTAAAGCGCATCAGCGGCGCCGAGGGAATTGAAGTGGCAATAAACGGCTTAAGCTAAGCATACAAAACAACATTTATATCGATATTATATGGCTAAAGAAAAAAAATTTATCACCTGTGACGGTAACACCGCCGTAGCCGGCATCGCATATCTGTTCAGCGAGCATGCGGCGATCTACCCTATCACACCTTCATCTCCCATGGCGGAAAACATCGACGAATGGGCTGCCCACGGAAAGAAGAATCTTTGGGGAGAAACCGTAAAGGTCACAGAACTTCAGAGCGAAGGCGGTGCCTCGGGAACAGTGCACGGTTCCCTTCAGGCCGGAGCGTTGACCACAACCTACACCGCTTCCCAGGGACTTCTGCTGATGATCCCGAATATGTATAAAATTGCCGGCGAACTGCTTCCAGCCGTATTCCATGTATCGGCCCGCGCACTTGCCTCTCATGCTCTCTCCATTTTCGGAGATCATCAAGATGTAATGGCTTGCCGCCAGACCGGATTCGCAATGCTGGCATCCGGCTCGGTTCAGGAAGCACAGGATCTGGCTGCCATCGCACACCTTTCCGCTATCAAAAGCAGCGTGCCATTCCTGCATTTCTTCGACGGCTTCCGCACTTCGCACGAAATCCAGAAAATCGAAGCAATCGATGAGGACGACCTTCGGAAGATGGTGAGCACCAAGGCTCTGCAACAGTTCCGGGAAAGGGCGCTCAACCCCGACAACCCTGTCACACGCGGCACTGCCCAGAACGGCGACGTCTATTTCCAGGCAGTAGAATCCCGCAACAAAGTATATGAAGAGGTTCCCGATGTAGTTGCCCGCTATATGGGCGAAATCGGCGAAGCCACCGGACGTATTTATCGTCCGTTCGACTATTACGGAGATCCCAAAGCCGAAAAAATCATCATAGCCATGGGATCAGTCACGGAGACCATCCGCGAAACCATCGACTTCCTTAATGGGCAGGGGCGTCATTACGGTCTGGTTTCCGTACATCTCTACCGCCCGTTCAGCACAAAGTACCTGTTCAAGGCCATCCCTGCAACCACCAGGAAGATTGCCGTGCTGGATCGCACCAAAGAGCCCGGATCACTGGGAGAGCCTCTCTATCTCGATATCAAAGCCGCCTATCAGGGCACCAACGATGCCCCTGTCATCGTTGGAGGACGCTACGGTCTTTCGAGCAAGGACACCACTCCTGCACAGATCATCGCAGTATTCGACAACCTCGAGTTGAAGAGCCCCAAGAACGACTTCACCATCGGTATCGTCGATGATGTCACATTCAAGAGCCTTCCCACCAAGGAAGAAGTGTCCATCGTGAAACCCGGCACCACAGAATGCAAATTCTATGGTCTCGGATCCGACGGCACAGTGGGTGCGAACAAGAATACCATCAAAATCATCGGTTCCCACACCAACCTCTATTCACAGGCATATTTCGACTACGATTCCAAGAAGTCCGGAGGCTACACCTGCTCTCATCTCCGTTTCGGAAAAGAGCCCATCCGCGCACCGTATCTGGTATCCACTCCGGATTTCGTTGCCTGCCACGTGCCTTCATATCTTGAGAAATACGATGTTCTCAAGGGCATAAAGGAGGGAGGCAGCCTGCTCCTCAACTCTCTTTGGGATGAGAAGGAAACCCTCGAACGCATTCCCGACAATGTCAAGAGCATAATCGGCAAGAAGCACATAAAGCTTTATATCATCAATGCCACCAAGATAGCGGCCGAAATCGGACTTGGAGGACGCACCAACACCATTCTGCAAAGTGCATTTTTCCGCATCACCGGCATCATTCCCGCCGAAGATGCTGTCAAATATATGAAGGATGCAGCCCTCAAGAGCTACGGCAAGAAGGGTGAAAACGTGGTCAACATGAACTATGCAGCCATCGACCGCGGCGGTGAATACACCGAGGTAAAAGTTCCTGCAGAATGGGCATCAATCAGTGCAAAATTCGAGAATCCCGGCAAAAACCGTCTGGCTCCGTCATTCGTCAAGGAAATTGCCGACGTGGTGAATGCCCAGGAGGGAGACACCCTTCCCGTTAGCGCATTCCTCCCCTATCAGGACGGCACAATGCCTGCAGGCACTTCCGCTTACGAGAAACGCGGCGTTGCGGTCAGCGTCCCCGTGTGGAATCCCGACACCTGTATCCAGTGCAACAACTGTGCATTTGTATGTCCTCATGCAGCCATCCGTCCGTTCCTGCTGAACGCCGACGAGGCTCCTGCCGCAGAAGCCGCCGGAGTTAAGTTCACCGACGGAAAGGCGAATCTGAAGGAATATAAATTTGTCATGAGCGTGTCGGTTGCCGACTGTACCGGTTGCGGCAATTGCGTGGACGTATGTCCCACAAAGCCCGAAAAGAGCCTCAGCATGCAACCTTACATGGATCATGTGGACGACCAGGAGCAGTACGATTACCTGAATGCCAAGGTGGGTTACAAAACCCCGCTCGACCCTAAGAGCAACCTCAAGGCAGCCCAATTCAGTCAGCCCCTGTTCGAATTCTCCGGTGCATGCGCAGGATGCGGCGAGACACCTTATATCAAGAACATAACGCAGTTGTTCGGCGACCACATGATGATTGCGAACGCTACCGGCTGTTCTTCTATCTACGGAGCCTCCTTCCCCGCATCTCCTTACTGCACCAACGCACAGGGACACGGCCCCGCATGGGCAAACTCCCTTTTCGAGGACTTCTGCGAGTTCGGCCTTGGCATGCACCTGGGAT
>CACXHM010000016.1 GCA_902767465.1 uncultured Bacteroidia bacterium | reverse complement strand
GCGGAAGGAATTTCGCTGTAGATGAAAGGGCGCTTATTCCGCGCGGTGAGACCGAGGTGCTCTGCCAGAAGGCCGTTGAGATGCTCGCTGCCGATGCCGGTAATGATAAGCTGCGCTTTCTCGACCTCTGTACCGGGTCCGGATGCATCGCTTGGACTCTTGCCATGGATATGCCGGGTTCTCAGGTGGTAGCGACCGACATCTCTCCGGATGCACTGGCTCTGGCGAGCAGTCAGTTTGGCGGCAGGGATTATGTTCCGGGATGGACCGGCCGCCTGCCGAAGAGGGTAAAACGTCCTGTATTTCTCGAGGCCGATGTTCTCGATGTGGAGGGCACGTCCGGTGCGGCGCTTTCTGCCGTTGCCGCGGGCAGTCCCCTTCCGGATGGTGGGAATGACTGCCGATTCCATCTGCTGACGGCTAATCCCCCATACGTGATGCAGTCTGAAAAGACAGAAATGAGGCCGAATGTGCTGGATTGGGAACCGCACGTGGCGCTTTTCGCACCCGACCGTGACCCGTTGGCTTTCCACAGGGCCATTGCCCTTATTGCATTGAGAACCCTCGCTCCCGATGGCAAGGGTATAGTGGAGATCAACTCTGAACTTCCCGATGAGAGTGTTGCGGTTTTCACCGGAGCGGGTCTTGCGGATGTCAGCATTATCCCCGATTATTTCGACCGCCCGCGCTTCGTTTCATTCAGAAAACAGGGGGAATAAAACAAAAACATAGTGCGGAAACAGAAAAATTATGTGTTTCCGAGGGGCGGTAGGGACATTCCCTTTTAAAAAATTTCGGCGTCAGGGACCGTCCGGTTGCACTTTACGAAAATTAAACGTTTAAAGTCATTGTTAAACGGATAATTATGGCTCACTTTGCAAAAAAGTTGAGCTATGAAAAATTTCGTTAAAACTCTGTTCGCACTTGTGTGCCTTGTCCTGTCGTCCTCTGCCTGCCGGAGGAGTCCCTCTTCAGTTGAAACACCTTCCCGTCAGACGCTGATGTCGCGAAGGGACGTTGCTGCAATGCTGGCAAGCCTGCCCATCGGGGCATCGCAGATGGATGAAGTCTATTGTGCCGTCAGCGCATCCAGTTCCAACGGCTATGACGAAGAATATATGATGCGCGATCTGCTGTCGGTCCCTGGAAGCGGAGTTGGCTCCGACAGGTCTTCCGCAACCAGGTCTTCCGTAAAATGGTCCACACCCCTTAAAAGCCTTATAGAGGATTACCTTGCAGAGCACTCCGTAAAAACACGTTCTGCAGATGATGTGCAGGCATATCTGGACGATCTTGCGGAGTCGGGTCTTCAGATATACTGGCCATACTCCCAGGAATGGGACGGAGAAACTCTCCCTCTTATTACATTTGATCCCGGATCCGGGTCGGAGACCAATTACGCCTACGTGGTTTCGGGAGAGCCGGGGCACTATGTGGTGACCGATTCTGTATTTGTTGACGAAAACACCGCGATGGAGCGCCCTGTGTGGGTGATAAACAATAACGACGATTCGGGCTGTGTCCCACTTGATTCCTTTATGTCAACAAAAGGATGGGATTATTACGGAGAATTCGATGATGAGAGTGAGGACGATGGAGAGCAGTATAACCTTTATATAAGGGATTTTACCATGCTCCGGAACTACGATACCTGGTTTGCCGGGGCAAGTGAATTCCATGTGTTTTGCGGTGCGGTAGATGGCTTTCATGCAAAGACTGAGGCGGAACTGCGTAATTACACCCCGGAGGTGACTGATTTCATTGTGGTGGTGCGTCGTGGTGAAATTGGAAAAAAGAAGCAGTTCAATGCCATACTGGTTACCGATTTTTCGAACCAACTCGACAAACTGGCTTTCTTGATCAGCGAAGACGACGGAGGTACCATCACTTCGTGGAAGTGCTCAGCTTCGGTAAAAATCAAGTCCAAAACATACGGTTTCGATCTGGATATCCCTTTGCATCAGTACGATGATGTCGTGTGGCGCGGTCAGTTGGGTGCCACGTTCTTCAATAAGGGAGGAACGATCGAAGGCCGTTTTGGTGACGTGATGCTAACGTTTGCGCTGGAGTAATGTTATAACATTTTGAAATTAATGGAATATGTAATATCTTTGCCGCGTATCATAGAAAAAGAAGATATGCGCAGCAAAATTATCAGGATAGGCAATAGCCTCGGTGTAATAATTCCATCTAAAGTGTTGAAAGAAATGTCCTTGAAAGAAAAGGACGTGGTCAGTATGGAACTGCACGGGCCAAGGCTTGTTATAGGCTCTGTGCTCGATATTGAAGATCCCTTCGCGGCAATTTCGCACGGGGGGTGGTATCATAATGATGAAGAAGTGGATGCTTTTCTCAAGGATATTGAGGAGTCAAGGCATATTTCAACCAGAGAACCAGTAGAGTTATGAAGTACCTGTTGGATACAAATGTTTTTGGGGAGTTGTTCCGAGGCAATACTAGAGTAAGAACAGCTATGTCTTTGGCTGGTCTTCCCAATTGTGCTGTAAGCGAAATATCATTGGCTGAATTATTGTATGGAGCCAGAAAGAGCGGTGTTGAAAGGCATTACCACGAGATAGAATTCGTGAAAAACAGTTTCGTTACTCTCCCAATAGGATCAGGTATCAGCGAGTTTGCCAGACTTAAGGCCGATTTGGAGTCAAAGGGATGCAGGATCGACAATTTTGATTTACTGATTGCCGCAACTGCAATCGTTTCGAATATGACGCTAGTAACTCATAATACCAGACATTTCGAACGGATTCCCGGCCTGACCGTCATAGACTGGCAGCAGTAACTGTCATCTCGCAGGCCCCGCAGTCGAAGTTCAGAGCGAGTTTCCGACCATTGTTCAGGAGGAAGAGAGCCCCCGTCGGCTTAGCCCCCTGGTGCACCGGACAGAGACCAAGTTCGTATTTGATGCAGTATTTGCTGCGCATCAAAGGCCCTGCTGCGAAAGAACCTTCATTGGCATGCTTTTGAGACGAGGTTCTGTGTGTCGGTAGCGGAGCAGGTTGCTCTACGGCAGAGCCAACAGTCCTGTTGTTAAGCATTCTTTGGGTTCTGCAGGACTGTGTGTCAAGATCTTCTGCTACGAGACGCCGTATGCTGTTGATTGTTGATGCGCTGAGCAGGGGAAGAGCTGCCCCCGGTGCATCTGAAACAACGGAATCGACATGGAAGCGGTAGTGCAGGCTGCTCTTGCTCAACTGTTCACGGAGCATGGCCTCCGCCCTGTCGCGGTTTTCCGCCTGTTCCAAGTCGGCTTTGAAGGGACTCAGCAGTTCGCGTCCGTCTTCACTCACTGCGTAAACATCTATGTTCCATTTTCCATGGATGCGGACGGAAAGCCGTACCGGGATCTCTCTGCGGAAGGGTTTGCGCTCCAGTTCTCTCTCGAAAGCGGTATCTATATTCCGATAGAGCGACAGACCTTCCCTGAGTCCCTGGACATGTTTGCAAACTATTGTGTTACTTGAACATACGTCTCCGCGGAAACCTGTAACACCACCCTTTCCAGCGAATGCGAAGCCGTCTCCGTTATGCAGTTCGACGCCTTTCCCGGTCGGCTTGAGGAGAAGCTCCATCGAATCCTTTCCTGCCGGCCTTGTCCGGATGACGGTACCTATGAATTCTCCCATAGATTTGGGAGCGTCCATCGAAGACCATTGACCGCGTTTTCCGTCGAAAAACAACTGAGTGTAACCACGGTTGAATGTCTTCCAGGGATTGGGCTCCACTCCTCCGGAACTTTTTCCGAAGGAAGCTCGGCAATAGAGACCCGGATGCTTTGCCACAAGCGCGTCAAGTGCCTCGCTATAATAACGGGTGATGTTCCGTACGTAAGAAATGCTCTTCAGCCTCCCCTCGATTTTGAATGAGCAGATACCCGCAGATGCCATTTCCTCCAATCTGTCGTGCAGATTGAGATCTTTGAGTGACAACAGGGCTTTGTTGCGGACCAGAATGCGGCCGGAAGCGTCGGAAAGGTCGTACATCGACCGGCAGGCTTGTACACATTCTCCGCGGTCGGCACTTCGTCCGTCAAGATGCTCGCTGAGTCGGCATTCCCCGCTGTAGCATACGCAGAGAGCCCCGTGCACGAAGGCTTCCACTTCGCAGTCTACCGCAGAGCAGATTTCTTTTACCTGTGTAAGGGAGAGCTCGCGCTCCAGAACAATACGGCTGCATCCGGCGGCTTCGTACTTTTTAGCATCCTCTGCGGTTCGTATGGCGCATTGGGTAGATGCGTGAAGCGGTACTTTGATGTCTTTCCACTCGCAGATGCGCAGATCCCTGATAATGAAAGCGTCAACGCCTGCTTCCTGCTCGGCGGTCATCTGGGAATGGACTTCCTCAAGTTCCTCCTCGCGCAGGCTGATGTTGACAGTAACGAAGACCCGTGCTCCGAATTTATGCGCGTAAGCGCAGAGCCGCCCGATTTCTTCGACAGGATTGCCAGCGTCCTTTCTTGCCCCGAACTGCGGTCCGGCGATATATACGGCATCGGCACCGCAATCGATGGCTGCGATGCCGATGTCAGCATTCCTTGCCGGAGATAACAGTTCCAGGCAGGTCATTGTATTTTACTTGAGGGCTTCAAGCTGTTTCTGGGCGGTTGCACCGAAGCGGGGATCGGTTACAGCCTTTTGGTAGAACTCTTTTGCTTTTTCTTTATCGCCGAGTTTATGATAGTTGACGGCGATATTGAAAGCAATCTCGGTTGCGTTCTTTGCGGTAGGAGCAAGTTCGAGATACTTGTTGAAATATTCGATTGCTTGCTTTGCCTTTCCGCCGTTGGAAGCGGCGGTACCGGCCAGTTGATAAGCTTTGGGGCTTTCCTGATAAGTATTGGCTTCAAGGGCGGCAGCGATAGCTTCATCGTACTTTTTCTCCTTGAGCTTTGCGGAAGCTTCCTGCTGGAAGAGGGTACTCAACTGTTTGTTTGCAGCTTTCTCCTGACCGTTCACGGCTGCCTTTTTGAATGCCTCCACAGCGCCATCTTTGTCGCCGGCTCCCTTGAGGGCCGCTCCGAGACGGAGGGCTGCCATGCCGTTGGCGGCATCTTCGGCCAGCACTTCTTTGTAAGCTTCCGCAGCTGCGGCAAAGTCTTTTGCATTAAGGAAACCGTTGGCCTTCTGCATGAGCACTTGGGGGATCAGGCCGGTAGCCTCGGCCACGATATCGTCGTTGCCGTATTTTTCTGCGATTGCAATAGTCTCTTTGAGTCCCTTTACGGCACTGTCGTAGTCGGCTTCGTTTACCGCCTTCTTTGCAAGGGAGAACTGAAGGATGGGAATTGAACTTTTGCAGCCGCTCACAATCTCTGCACCCTCATCGCCAAGCGCCTGGGCAATGGCGAGGGCCTCATTGAAACTCTGAAGAGCCATTTCTACATTACCGGCCTCGTTTGCGGTGATACCGTTGTTGTAGGCTTCGGTAGCCGATGCGAGATCCTGTGCGTGAAGAAGGCTTCCGCAAAGCATCGTTGCTGCAATAATAAGGACAAGTTTTTTCATCTTCTTGTAATTTTATGTTTGGTTCAATACTTGCTACAAAAGTAGTAAAAAATGTTGTAATTTTGTGCCCTACGGTCTTTAATATGGTTAAAGCGCGCGGACTTATAATCCTTTTCATTATTCTGCTGGCATTTCCTTTCCGGCTGCCGGCAAGCGACCTCCCTGTCATAAAGCAGACCTCACAGGTCCAATCCGGACGCTTTCCCTCGGGACTATCCTACTACCTGGTCCACAACTCTTCTTCCAAAGGTTATGCCAACTTTGCTCTTGTGCAGAAGGGCGTGGGCAACCGGGATGATGCCCGCGTTGCGCTCGACGGCTCCTTTTTCCCTTCGAAAGGGGTAGGCTACACCCCTGACGGCTACATCAGTTGGGAGGGACCTGCGGCTGTTTTCAGATTTGAAGATGTTCCGGTGTTCCAATCCGTTGCATCGGATTCTGCGTTGGTGTATCTTTTCAAGCTTGTACGCAGTTGCAGGAACGAGCAGGCCATCATCGTGAGCGGAGATGTGAATACATCCAACATTAAGGACCGGCTGTATATGATGTCGCTGATGCTTGAGCCTCGGCTGAAGGTGGAAGATCAGGATGTGCAGTGGCGTCCTGAACGTGGTTTGAAAGTGCTTCACTACCCTTCTACGTGCAGGAACCTATCAATCATCAAGATGACCTATCGGGCACCGCGCACGCCCCGAAAGTATATGAATACTCCACAGCCGCTGGTAACCGAGATGTATTCGCAGGAACTGGGACATATACTCTGCAAGCGGCTCGAAGGCGTTTTTGCACAGAACGATATTCCTCTGGCATTTGTTCGGTTCAGGTATTTCGACAGCTCCCGATACTCCGACGATGAAAAATATACCCTTTCCCTCGGCGTGGATGCCCGGGATATCAGTTCCGCTACGTCCCTGGTGTCGGGAGTGCTTTCAGATCTCGATGCCAACGGGGTATCGCAGGATGAACTGCAGGATGCTAAAGCCCGTTTTCTTTCCAGGATTTACAAGGATGCGGGAACTCCGGCCACAAACCGGGATAACGTGCAGGCCTGCGTTACCAATTATCTTTATGGGACAAATCTTGCTTCCAAAGGAGCGATTTTCGATTTTTTCCGTGGCAGAAAGATTTCTCCCGAAAGGGATCTTTCTTTGTTCAACGCTTTTGTTGCCGCCCTGCTTGAAAGAGATCGCAACCTGACCCTGGAATACGCCACACCATCTGATGAAATCGATGCGGAAGCACTGAAAGATACCTTCCGAAGCTCCTGGAAGTCGGGTTCAACCCCTGCTGCATATAACGTCGGGTCTTCCGATACGCTCGGGCTTTATTACCCCGTATCAAAGAAAATAAAAATCCGTTCAGAGATTCCGGAACCCGTTTCCGGAGGAAAGATGTGGTCTTTCTCAAACGGAATGAAAGTGGTGTTCCGCAAGTCAGCGGATGCCAATATCCGCTATGCGTTCATGATACGCGGAGGTTTTACCGAAATTCCCGGTCTTTCCGAAGGCGAAAGTGCCTTTACTGGAGATATGCTCAGGCTTTGCACTGTCAGTGGTATGAGCCCTATGAGGTTTCACAATATGTTGGAATCCAATGGTATAACCATGAAGTGCACGGTCGGGGTTTCCGATATGCGTATTTTTGGAACCGTTCAGGCTTCAAAAATGAACCTGCTGATGCGGACGCTTCTTTCCATCCAGAAGAATCGCAGTCCGGACTCTTGGGCTTTTGATTATTACAAACGATCCGAAGCTCTCCGCCAGGAGGCTTTCAGGATATCTTCAAAGGGTGTTAATGCGGTGATGGACAGCATAATGTGCCCGGATTACCTGTATCCATCCACAAAGACCCTGTCGAAACTTACCGATGCTTTGCCCGGCAAGATGGAAAGCTATTTTTCATCGCAGTTTCAGAAATGCAACGACGGGGTCATGTTCATCGAAGGGGACCTTGACGAAGCCTATCTGCAGAAACTGCTCTGCAAGACTCTCGGAGGCTTTAAGACCGGCAAGGTTTTTTCTGTCCGTCCCAAGATCGATTATAGGCTGCGTTCCGGCTGGTCTACCTATACGGTTGATGTAGGGGGAAGCATTGGAGATGGCGTGTCGGCAAATATCGCAATGTCGGCAGAACGTCCCTTCACCATGCAGGGCTGGTGCGCATTCAGAATTGCCGTTGAAGCGCTTCGGATCAGGTTGGTGCGTGATATGGCTTCGGCAGGACAGCATATTGAAGTGATTCCGCAGTTGCAGATCCTTCCTTCTGAGAGGATAGCCGTTTTTATAAATTGCCGGCCATGCCCATCGGAAGGTCTGCCTTCAGATGTGGAACCGGAGGATCCATTGACCGCCCTGGGTGGATTGAGAGAATGTCTGGCGAGTCTGAGCATTCGTCCTCTGAACGCTGCTGAGTTGAAGGGAATCAAGAATTCCCTTTCAAACGAGATGACCTCCGAGTTGCAGGATCCGGATTATATCACAGAAGTTTTCCTCCGTCGTTATTCCGAGGGGAAAGACATGGTGTCCAACTGGCAGTCATACCTTCCAAAGGTTACCCTGGACGACGTGTCGGAGGTGTTGAAGAGTCTTGAGAAGGGCAGTAAGGTAGAATATGTTGTCAAATGAGACGGGAAGATTTTGCATCGGTGATCCAAATTGGCGATGTGCTCGTAAGCGCAGATATCGTCAGCGAATTTTTCGCGTGTGACTATCCTGTGTGCAAAGGCGCCTGCTGCATCGTGGGAGATAGCGGCGCACCCCTCGAAGAAGAAGAGATTCCGGCTCTTGAACGTGATTATCCATTGTTTTGCGAACATCTTTCGCAACAGGGCCGCGATGCTGCTGAAAGCTCGGGATTTTTTGCCGTGGACCGTGACGGAGACCTGGTTACCCCTTTGGTTCCGGGTTCAGAAGAATGCGCCTATTGCTGTTTCGAAGGGGGAAACTGCCTTTGCGGCATAGAGAAAGCCGGGTTGGATAAGCCCATTTCGTGTGCTTTGTACCCGATACGCATTAAAAAATTCCGTGGGGGCGGGATGGCTTTGAATCTGCATCGTTGGGATATCTGCCGCTGCGCTTTCGAACGCGGCAGGCGCGAAGGCATCCGTGCCTATCGCTTTCTGAAGGCCCCTATCATCCGTCGATTCGGCCCCGACTTCTACGAAGCACTTGAAGCTGCGGCTTCCATGATTACAGAAGATCGGGGATGATGTCGTCTGCGACGAACCAGTCCTTTTCGGGGATAGGGCCGCGGGAAGTGCGTGCGAGAAGCATTACCTCCTCTTCGTGGATCTGTTCTGCAGTGAGGGTCTCTCCGTCACGTTCCCATGCGGACAGGCTCTGACTGTTCCAACTTCGCCGTTGTATCGGCCCCGCCCCGCCCGTTGGTCTCCCGGCATCATCGTAGAAAATGAGAGAATGCGCTCCCGGCCCCAGTCCGGCGTAAGGATGGCGTGTCCAGTAGGCCGAGTTGTGAAGGGCTTCGTGGCCTGGAATTGCCCAGTTGGAGATTTCGTAGTGGTTGTAGCCGGCCTGTGCGAGTCGTCTGCAGACAAACTCGTATTGCTCGCGGCAGCAGTCTTCATCCTGTTCCTGCACTTCGCCCCGTTCTATCATCTGGGCGAGGGTGCTGCCTTCTTCAATGCTAAGTTGGTATGCTGATATATGCTCCGGCCGCCATTCCAGGATTTCCTCCACCGTCTTTTCCAGAATATCAATCGTCATTCCCGGCACACCGGTAATCAGATCTATGCTTACGGTGCATGGAGAGGGTGCCTCGCAAGACCTACGCCACCCTCGGCTTAGAGGGGGGACCGCGTCAGCGGTGGGGTCGAGCGACTGCGAGACGGTCGGCGAGGCACCCTCTCCATGCGCAACGCTTCGGATAATGCCGTATGCTTTCCGCGCACCGTCGGCGGAATGACGCCGGTTCATCCATCGCAGAATCCCATCGTCAAGCGACTGCACCCCCATGCTGATGCGGTTGACTCCCAAGTCCAGCAGCCCCCGCACATACTCCGGACCGCGTTCCACTATATCTTCCGGATTGACCTCTATGGTGAATTCGGAAAACCTGTCGTATCTGACTGGCCGTTCGGGCCGCGGAGCTAACTGCACATCAGCCGCAGCGCGGACAGCATTGATTGCATCCAGAATCTGCTGCAAAACAGAAAGAGGAAGCACGCTGGGCGTTCCTCCTCCTATATAAAGTGTGTCAAGATCGAGGGTTGACTCTATCTCCTGCCGCCTTGCGGCAATCTCTGCACAGATCTCATCCGCCCATCTGGCGATGACTCCGGCAGATTTTCCCCTGCAGGCAATCTCCGAATAGAAATCGCAATAGGTGCAGAAACTCCTGCAGAAAGGAACATGGATATAGATCATTACCTGAGCAGGGTCTCCGCCTTGCCCAGACGTCCCTGGTCGGTGAATACCTCGACGGTGTAAATACCCTTTACGAATTCACCGGTGTCGTTGATGTAAATGCTCACGTCAACATCCTGGCGGTTGTAATCGATTTCTCGGGATGCAGTTGCGGGCATTGCTTCGCCATTGTACGAGAAACTGGCAGCGGTCCCGTCCAGCAACAGTATCCCTTCGGGATCCTTGACGCGGACGTAGATGCGTACCGGGCCGACCTGTGCGAGGTCGTTTTCGCTGAGGGTAAGGTTGACCACCATCTGTGTGACGCGGCTGCTGCGGTCGGTAACCTTGCCAGAACTGTTGTACGGTACCAGGCTGAAGTTGCGTGCCTTGAGTGTGGCACCGATAGCCACCTGGCCCTTGTAGGTTTCAACCTCTTCGGTGAGTTGGGCGTTGCGTGCCGAGGCTTCTGCGGCTTCTTTCCGAGCGTTTGCCGCCTGTACGGTCAGTTGCTTGTTCAGGGTGTTGAGGGAGTCAATCTGCTTGACATAGCTGCGCATGATGCTGCGGAGCGTGCCGAGTTCCTTTTCGTATTGGCGCATTTTGACGCGGTTCGTGGCCTCGGTTTTTTTGATGCGCTCCACGAGCTGGGCGACCTCCTCCTTGGAAGAATCAAGCTGTGCGTTAACCGAATCGTAATCGCTGGACAGGGATTCATAGTCACCTTGCAGGCTGAGGATCTGTTCCGTCAGCTGCTGCTTGTCGATTTCGAGGTCCTTCACAAGGCTATTCTTGCTGGACCATACGTAGCCGAGGATGGCTGCGAGTACAACAGCGACTGCTGCCAGCACCCACATTACAGGTTTCAGGCTCTTAGCCTTCTCCTTGCGTTCGCGCTCCTCGCGTTCCAGTCTGCTCAAAGGATCTTCTCTTTCCATGATAATACTATGTTTATAGTCAAGCCCCCAAAACAGGACTTTTACTGTTTGTACTGCAAAAATAATGAAAAACTTTATCTTTGCCGTATGAAATACCTTACACGCTCTATCAAATACTTTGCCTATCTCGTCGTCATTCTATGTATCTTTATTGTAGTTTTGTCGGTTTTCGGGGTGGTGGGCACCACTCTCGACGAGATTTTTAAGGACGGCGCCGGGTCTTTATGGAAGATAGCGGCCATCATTGCGGTCTTTGCGGCCATCTACCCGCATCTCGGCTTCGGCAGGCGCAACGCCCTGGTGCCGGGCTCTTACGAAGAGATACGTGACGGCGTCATAGATGTAATGCACCAGCGTGGCTATGTGCTTGAAGATGAAAAAGATCAGAACCTGAAGTTCCGTCTGCAGTCTCCTGTGATGCGACTCACCCGCATGCTTGAAGACAGGGTCACATTCGAACGCATCGGAACCGGTTTCGAACTGGAAGGCCCGGTGAAGGACCTTGTCCGTATCGTCAGCGCCCTCGAGTCCCGCTTCCGTCCGGAATAAGCACTGATTTTCAATAGCTTGATAATCAGTGTTTTGATGGTTTTGTCTCTGGTGCAAATTTACCAGAGACAAAATTGGGAAATGATTAATAATCAGGCGATTACAAATCAGAAAATTAAACGGCTGCGGTTTTAAGAGCGAGCCAATCTGCGTCGGAACCGTTGAGATACGGGTGCAGGCGGGCGTAGACAGTAGCATGGTAGCTGTTGAGCCAGTCGCGCTCCGCGGAGGTGAGCATGTCCAACAGCAGGGCGGATGTGTCGAAGGGGCAGAGAGTGAGGGGCTCGAAGCGAAGCCATCTCCCGAAATCGTTCGTTCCGGAATCGATGCAAAGCAGAAGGTTTTCGTGCCGCACGCCAAAAAGTCCCTCGCGGTAGATTCCCGGTTCGTCGGAAACAACCATCCCGGCTTCGAAGCCGAAGGCGTTCATATTCTGGCGGATGTCCTGCGGCCCCTCGTGAACCCCGAGAAACCAGCCAACACCATGCCCCGTGCCGTGTCCGAAGTTTCGCTGATGCGACCAAAGGGGTTCGCGGGCGAGGGCGTCCAGCCTGCAACCGGGTGTCCCAGCCGGGAAAACCGCCATTGCAAGGTCGATGTGGCCGCGCAGTACCAGAGTGTAATCTTCCATCTCCAGTTGCGTGCATGGTCCTAGCGCCCAGGTGCGGGTAATGTCGGTGGTGCCGGAAAGATATTGCCCGCCGGAGTCGCAGAGATATAGACCGCGGGGCTCCAGCAAGGGAGCTTCAGTGTGCGGCGTGATGTAGTGGGGCAGGGCGGCGGAAGGCCCATAAGCAGAGATTGTTTCGAAACTGTCGCCCTGATATCCGGGAATTTCAGCGCGGAGCTGCCCGAGTTTTACGGCGGCATCCCATTCACTCACGGTCCGGTCTGCGGCGATGCATCTTTCGAGCCAGTGGAGGAAGCGCACCATTGCAATCCCGTCCTGCAGATGGCAGTCGCGCAGCCCCCCTATTTCGAGTGCATTCTTTACCGCCTTCCAGCCCTGTACGGGAGAGGGCAGATCCACCAGCCGAGCCGTACCGATCAGCGATGCGAGATGGTAATTCAAAGAGGAGGTGTCGGCCGCGACGCTTCCGTCTATCTCACTGAGGGCTATCTCTGCTTCTTCGTAATAGCGAACAAAAATCCCGTCTTCGCGTAGTTCAGCAAGGGTTTTCTCCGTACCTGAATCTTCTATCTCCTCCTTCTGCACAAACCATTCTGCGCTCTCGGGACCAACCAGCAGGTAAGAGATTACGAGGGGATTATATTCTATGTCCGATGCCCGCACATTAAGGGTCCATGCAATGTCGTCGAGGGCGCTGAGCAATGCATAGTCAACACCTTTTTCAGAAATCCAGTCGCGCAGTCGGCCCAGCCTTTCGATGCGGCTTTCGCCTGGATCCACGCTGAAGATTGGCGTTTGCGGAATCTGTGGCCG